>DATHUN010000729.1:0-2805 GCA_035462205.1 Anaerolineales bacterium | reverse complement strand
CTTTAAGTGATAAGCCTAAAGATGCTGCGGCGCTCGTGGTTGGATCCATCGAAATTTACCTTCCGCTTGCCGGCATGGTGGATCTGGTCGAGCAGCGAACGCGCCTCGAAAAGGAGCTAAAGGAAGCGCGTTCGCACATCGAACGCCTGGAAAAACTTCTGGCAGGTGATTTTGCCAGTAAGGCGCCTGCCACGCTGGTTCAGAAGGAGCGCGACAAACTCGAAGGATATAAGAACACTGCACAGAAAATAGAAGCACAATTAAACTAATAGAACATCTGGTGACAAAAACCACGTCACCAGATGTTTTTCACCGAGGCAAAATATGTACGTCGTGACTTTGTATCGATCTATGGGTTTACGTTGCAAAATCAAAACCAGTAAAACTTTATCCATCCGGAGGAGAGATGCAAACAACAGCGCAATACCAGCCCTGTCCCAAATGTGGAAGCACGAATGCTTCCAAAGTAAAATTCACCTGGTGGGGCGGCGCCCTTGGACCCTCGATGCTCAGCCATGTCAAATGCAATAACTGCGGGACGGAATACAATGGCAAGACTGGCAAGTCGAATCAGAGCAATATCATCATGTATTTCGCTGTCACTTTTGTGGCTGCGCTGTGCGCCTGCGGCGGATTTGCATTTTTTGCTGTCCTGATGAACCGCTAACTGCTCGGATATTTACATTCTCCACCTGACATATTGCTAAAGATGTCAGGTTTTCATTTGTGACAAAATCCACCAAATAAAAGATATTCGTCAATTGACGCAAGTCATGGCAAAGCGATAATGTATAGCCGCACGTAATTTGAACTTAGGAGTAAACACCATGACAATGAAAATTCTTGAAGACTGCATCGCTTGTGGCGCATGCGTGCCGGAATGCCCGACCGAGTCCATTAGCGAAGGCGATGGGATTTTGTACGTGATCAACCAGGAAACCTGTGTCGAGTGTGAAGGTCACTACGATTCGCCCAAGTGCCAGAGTGTTTGCCCGGTCGAGTGCATTGTCAAGGCAAACTGAGATATGTCATACCGTGGTCACAAATTGAGTTGCCCGCTTGAGAAACGAGTGCAATTTGTGACCGGGACGGGTATAATTTTGTCAACCAAATAAAAACCTTCGGGGCAGGGTGCCACCTGCACTCGATTTGCTAAGCAAATCGTGCGGTGCAAGTGAATTCCCGATCGGTGGTATAGCCCACGAGCAGACTCTTCGCTTCTCGAAGCGATGAGCCTGCAGGATCCGGTGGAACTCCGGAGCCGACAGTAATAGTCTGGATAAAAGAAGGATGCAAGGCTCATGCGAGCCTGATTTGACTTACCGCGTTGGCGGTATGTGATAAGTCCCCGAAAACGTACGTTGTTTTCGGGACTTTTTAAATCAGGCTCAGCCTTTGCCTGATTTCGCGCCCCGTGGTTTGTTCACACGAGGCGCGTTTCCGTTAAGATGCGGAGGGCGTACGCCTTTACAAACTGATCGATATGAAACCAGACCTTATCCACACCTTTTCGAAAAACAACAACCGCAGCTGGCTAGGGCTGATTTCCTTGCTGGTGGGCGTGCTGCTTTGGTATCTGATCACGCGTTATAGCGGACTCCCTAATTTCATCTTGCCTTCCCCATACAGTGTATGGACTCGTTTTGTACGGGCTGTAAAAGATGGTAGTCTGCCATATCACACCGTAATCACATTGACGGAGATATTGTTGGGCTTGTCCGTCGGCGTCATTTTTGCGACCATCGTTGGCTATATACTTGCCAAGTCACGCTCGCTTGAAAAAATATTGTCTCCTTATCTTGTGGCAAGCCAGGCGATCCCGGTTGTGGCAATCGCGCCGTTGCTGGTCATTTGGTTGGGAAATGGAATTCTTTCCAAAGTGGTGATCTGCGCGCTGATCGTGTTCTTTCCGGTCTTGGTCAATACGATTGTCGGTGTGCGGGCTGTGCCAACCGCCTTATACGATTTGATGAATTCCCTGCATGCCACGCGCGCCCAGATTTTGTGGAAAGTAGAAGTACCCGCCTCGCTGCCAGTGTTCCTGGGTGGCTTGCGGATCGGCGCAACGCTCTCCGTCATCGGCGCGATCGTCGGAGAACTGGTCAGTGCCGAGCAAGGCCTCGGCTTTCTTCTACAGTTGGGAGATTTTCAGTACGATACACCGATGGTGTTCGTCGCTGTGTTTACGCTGGTTGCATTGGCATTGTTGCTATACGGTGTTGTGACATTGTTGGAACGAAGATTTTTGAAGTGGCAGGAAAAAATCTAATGTCATTGCGAGTCTACGAGAAGTAATTTCCCAATAATTGGGAAACATTCTCCTTGAATTTACTTACCGCAGCAGGAGATTGCTTCGCTTTGCTGGCAATGACATATCCATAAGGAGAGATCATGTTTCGCAAGATAGTTTTGATCATGCTCGGGTTGGCGCTCATTCTTTCGGCCTGCACTGGCACTACGTCTACGAAAGAAGCGGGCACATTGACCAGAATCCGCCTACCGATGGGTTATATCCCGAACATCCAGTTTGCACCATTTTATGTCGCCGTCCAAAAAGGATATTTTCGCGAGGCCGGCCTCGAGATCGATTTCGATTACAAATTCGAGACGGATGGCGTGGCGCTTGTGGGTTCGGGTGAATTACCGTTTGCGATTGTCTCGGGTGAGCAGGTGCTGCTGGCGCGCGCCCAGGGATTGCCGGTCACCTATGTGGCGGCATGGTATCAGCAATATCCAGTTTCAGTGGTGGCAAAGAGTGAGCTAGGTATTTTAATTCCTCAGGATCTAAAAGGTAAAAAGATTGGT
>DATHUN010000728.1:0-2486 GCA_035462205.1 Anaerolineales bacterium | reverse complement strand
TGAGACCACAGTTGTGGACGCTGACCGAACACGGTGCCGATATGATAGGCCAGCGTCTGGCGATCTTTCCAAGGAACATAACCAAGAACCTTTGCTTCTCCACCGGAGGGATGCAAAATACCTGTCAGCATTTTTATGGTTGTGGATTTGCCCGCGCCGTTCGGGCCGATGAAACCAAGCAACTCCCCTGCCTCCATCTGGAATGACAATCCACGCACGGCCTCGACGGAACTGTACTGCGGCGTGAACAGGGCGCGGACTGAGGCGCCCATCCCGGCCGCCTTGCGTTTGGTTTGAAATGTTTTCTGGAGATTGGAAACTTCGATGGCAGGCATGAGGATATTGTAGTCGAAGCGATGTCACACGTCTAATAAGATTTGGTTTTAAGAAACAAATTGGAGTATCCTTGCCACGATAAATAGAAAGTTGTTCAATTTCTCGATCAATGCTTTTCGAAAGGAGACTATATGCGTCTACAAGGTAAGAAGATTGCCACACTCGTTGCCGAAGGCGTCGAAGATTTGGAATATTATGTACCGATGATGCGCTTGCAAGAGGAAGGTGCACACGTGTTGACAGCGGGCCTAGAAATCAAGCCCATCCATGGGAAGAACGGCTTGGAAATTACGCCGGAGACGAGAATCGACTCGTTAAGTGCCGATGATCTCTTTGCTTTGATTATTCCGGGTGGCTGGGCTCCGGATAAGCTGCGCCGTCATTCCTCTGTAAAAGAGATTGTTCACAATATGGATTCCCAAGGAAAACCGATCGGCATTATCTGCCATGGTGGCTTGATTGCTATCTCGGCCGGAATCATGAACGGCCGCCGTGCAACGGGTTCGCTGGGAATCAAAGACGATATTATCAATGCAGGCGGAACATGGGTGGATGAGGCGGCTTTCCGTGAAGGAAACCTTGTCTGGGGACGAGTCGTTGCCGATATCCCAGATTTCTGTCGCGAACTGGTACAGATGCTCGCCGAAAAAGTGCAGGAACCTGTTTCGCCTGGAAAATAAAAAGACAGCCCTCATGTTCCGATAACATAGGGGCTGTCTGGCAATTTGAAACCTGGTTGGAAATGAGAAAATGTTTCCACCTTACCTGTCGCTCTATTAAAGATATAGCCCCGCAACAGAGTCTGCGGGGCTATGATTAACCTTCACTGAGCTTATTCTGAGATTTCTTTCACGACTTCACCGGTCTTCTCCGGTTCATTCATTCGGGTGGCGACGTCTGCCTGGGCGATGATGCCCACCAGGCGATTCTCACTGTCCACCACTGGGATGCGGCGCAGCTGATGGCGGGACATCGAATTGAGCGCCTTGTCGATATTGTCGTCTTCATGGCAGGTAACAATATCGGTGGTCATGACATCGCTCACACGTGTTGTCGAGGGATCGAGACCTTCGGCGACCACCTTGAGCGCCAGGTCACGATCGGTGACAATGCCTACGAGCTGAGTTCCATCTCTATCCTGCACGATCGGAACTGGACCAATATCCTTATCCTTCATCAACCGCGCCACTTCTGCGACGGTGTCATGTGGCAGTGCGTAGACCGGATTTTTTGTCATTACATCTTTACAGGTTGTCATGCGTTTTAGCTCCTTTCATATTTCCTATGTACCTGCTGGAATCAGGGATTTGCACAATCTCTGACGTGCCCTCATTCTAGTTAACGCCAGATGATTTTCTGTGTTACTCGCGGCGGGGAGCCATCGAAACGATGTAAAATTAAGTCAGATATGTCACGACGGCGTATTTTCTCTCGTCGCACGAATCCACGGGGTATGCATTTGCCACTTGGGTTGATGCTGGTCGCAGTTGCGATTTCGCTGTGCCTGTTGATTCCTTCCACGCCCCTCAATATTGCCAGCCTGGATATCGCTGATAAGCCTCTACCTACATCGATGGCGACCATCACGCGTCCACCGCCGCCCACAAAGGAGCACATCGGGCGGATCATCTTTACCTGCACGCGCGGCGACTACAACCAGCTCTGCCTGGTCAACGCAGACGGGACCGGCTATCAGCAGCTTACCAGCCTCGAAGCACATAGTTATTACCCAGTTTTTTCACCTTTGAGCGGCTCGGTTGTCTATGCTTCGAATCAAGAGGGAGGCGTGTTCGATCTTTTTCTCTTTGTCTTTCAAGGAGCAAAGTTGAAACGTCTCACGACGAATATCGGAAACGTTATCTCTCCGACCTTTTCTCCTGATGGGAAACGCATCCTCTTCGCCAACCGGGCCGGAGAGGGACCTACCTCCTTATGGACTGTGGATAGCACCGGTGAAAATTCGGATCTGCTGTATTCAGGGGCGAGCACGCTCGTTGCCGTCGATTGGTCCCCGGTGGGCGACCGGATCGCCTTTGCGATGGCGGTCGATCAGCCCGATGTGTATGAAGTCTTCATTATGAACGCGGACGGCTCGAACGTCCGGCAATTGACACGCAATCTGCCTGGAATTGGTGGCAGCCTCGATTGGT
>DATHUN010000727.1:0-3013 GCA_035462205.1 Anaerolineales bacterium | reverse complement strand
GTTCCGCGAACAGCTCCGGCCATAATTTGATCGCCGACAGCACCGCGCTCGCGGCAGTCTGTCCTAAGCCACATAGACTCGCATCGGTCATCGTCCAGCCAACATCCTGTAAGCGGACCAAGTCCCCAGGCAAGGCATTCCTACTGGCTATACGATCCAAAATTTCCTTCTGACGCTGAGTTCCCATCTGGCAGGGATAACATTTGCCACAGGATTCATGGGCAAAAAAGTGACCGAGTTCCTTAAGTGCTAATCGCATATCACGCGTCTCGTCATAGACCAGGACTACGCCAGAGCCCAGCGGCAAGCCGGCGGCGCGCAAATCCTCGAAGGTCATTTTTACATCCAGATGTGCAGACGTTGCAAACGCACCCGCCGCGCCACCAAATAAAACCGCTTGCAAATTCTTTCCCCCAGCCACACCGCCTACCATTTCAAGCAATTCACGCAAAGTCACCCCGAATGGGACTTCATACAGACCGGGTTTGGTGACATCTCCAGAGACACAAAAGAGTTTGGGCCCCGGAGATTTCTCTGTTCCAGCCCTGCGGTATTCGGCAAAGCCTTTTGTAATGATCAATGGAACATTACAGAGTGTTTCCACATTATTGATCACGGTCGGCTTGCCGAACAATCCATGGGTCGTAGGAAAAGGCGGCTTCACACGCGGGAAGCCGCGTTTCCCTTCGATCGACTCAAATAGCGCGGTTTCCTCGCCGCAAATATATGCGCCCGCGCCGACGCGGATTTCTATGTCAAAGGTCCCACCCAGATAACCTGCTTCACGCGCTTCGTTCAAAGCATTTTCCAGGACAGGCAAAATGTATGGATACTCCGCACGGATATAAATGTAGCCTTTGGTTGCCCCAATTGCATATGCTGTAATGCACATCCCCTCGATCGTGCGGTGGGGATCATCGATAAGCAGGATGCGGTCCTTGAACGTACCCGGCTCAGACTCGTCCGCATTGCAAATGACATACTTCTGATCCGCCTGTGTCCTGGCTGCCCCCTCCCATTTGATCCCGGTGGGAAATGCTGCGCCGCCGCGTCCGACGAGGCCAGCAGATTTAATTTCGGCGACTACACCTTCAGGCTTCATCGCCTGTGCTTTTTCCAGTGCGAGATACTTTCCGTACTGCGCTAAAGAGGTTGTCCCGTTTCCACAATTCTCTGTCAACATCCGAATCGAGCCGTAGACGAGCGAACGTGGACGACCCAATTCATAAGTGTCATGCTCCAGATCAATATTCGTCTCCGCCTCGTCATTGACCAACGCGGCAGGCGCCTGCTCACACAACCCCAGACATGGACTGGCTTCAATCGTCACCGCGTTCCCCGCTGTAGTCTGACCCGGTTGAATGCCGTGATGGTAACAGAGATGATCCAGAAAACCCCGCGCGTTCTTGAGGGCGCAGGCTTGATCGGTACATACTCGGATAACGCGCTTCCCGATCGGTTCGTTGTAGAAGAGCGAGTAGAACTCGATCACGCCATGGACATCTACCAACGGCACATGCAGAGAACGGGCAACTTCGGCGGCAACCTCTTCGGGCAGCCAGCCATAAATTTTTTGAGCCGCATGCAGGGCTGGCATTAGCCCCGAGCGGCCCAAAGGGATGTATTCTTCAATTGCAGCTTTGACGGGAACAAGGTCGAATTCAGGCATTCTATCTCCACGAAGAAGTATAGACCCAATCAAATTGTATGACAAGTTATTTAAGACACATAGCAGTGGAGAACAAATGAACTCCTTTGCTACTTATTTATGGATTCAAATTTGCGCTTGGTAGAAATCGCGGCATGCGGCGCAGCTGGGTTGCCTGCTCAAAGGCGTATGCAAATTTAATCAGCATGGGCTCCTGCCAGGCTTTTCCAATGAAAGAAAGTCCCACGGGCAGACCAAATACATAGCCGGCCGGGACCGTAATGTGCGGATACCCCGCGACGGCGGGAGGCGAGGTGCTTTCCATGTCCCAGTTGCTGGAATCGCCGTTGACGAGATCAATCGTCCAGGCAGGCCCGCCGGAAGGGACGACGATCGCGTCGACTTTGTATTTGCGCAGTGCTGCATCCAGGCCCTGGGTGCGTGCATACAAGTGATTCTTTGCCAGCGCGTCGCGATATTTCTTGTCGCGCAACGAGGGTTTTTCCTGAGCGATCATCATATGTTCCTGGCCGAAGTATGGCATGATCTTGTCACGATTCTCTTCGTTGAACTTGATCACATCTTCCATGGAATGTACACGGGCGCCATCCGAAAGCGACTGCAAGTACTTATTCAAGTCCGCTTTAAACTCGTAATGCAGCACATCCAGCTCGGTCTTGCCAAATTTGTCAAAGTTAGGCACATCGGCAGGATCGATGATCTCTGCACCTAATTTCTTCAACACCTCGACGCAATACTCGAAGATCTTAAGGATGCGCGCATTTGCCCCGGCCATATTGCGAGCAACGCCAATCCGCGCGCCCTTCAATCCATCGCGGTCAAGGTATTTTGTGTAATTGGATAGAGCCCGCTTCTTGCTCAGCCGGGTCGGCGCATCTGCGCTATCGACGCCGGTCATTGCCGCGAGCAGGATCGCCGCGTCTGCCACCGTACGCGCCATGGGACCGGCAGTATCCTGGCTGTGGGCGATCGGAATGATTCCGCTACGGCTGACCAAACCAAGTGTGGGCTTGAAGCCAACGATCCCGTTCGTCTGCGAGGGACAGATAATCGAGCCGTCGGTCTCGGTCCCGACAGCCGCCACGCATAGATTGGCTGCCACCGCCGCGCCCGATCCGGAAGAGGAGCCGCAAGCCGAACGGTCCAACGCGTAGGGATTACGCGTCAAGCCGCCGCGGGATGACCATCCACTGACGGAGCGTTTGCCACGAAAGTTTGCCCACTCACTTAGATTTGTCTTTCCCAAAATGAGTGCGCCGGCTTTGCGTAACTGCCTGACCACAAACGCATCCTTCTCGGCGATATGACCTTCCAAGGCCAGCGAGCCGGCCGTGGTCTGCATGC
>DATHUN010000726.1:0-29523 GCA_035462205.1 Anaerolineales bacterium | reverse complement strand
GGCTTATTGCCTGGGGTGTTAAGCCCGGATTCGCCGGGTGTGGGAATTACGATGAAGATCTCTGACGGCGATGCTTCACGCATGGGCAGCGGGCTCGAGTCATCGAACCGCGTTCGCCCGGCGGTAACGATTGAGATTCTGCGTCAGCTGGGAGTCCTTTCCTTGGAACAGCAGCAGGCCCTGGCTGCGTTTGGACCGGAAAAGTCCATCACCAATCATCGTGGGACTGTCACCGGAAAGTCCTATCCAGTATTCAAACTGGAGAGCCTTGTGAAGGTTTCTTAACTCAACAGCACTTCAAGTGTTTGGTTGTTTTCCGCCAGACGGGTAGAGAGCACACTTCCAATCCATTGATGGAGACGAAATGCAAGAGCGGGGTCATCCCGCATCATTTTGTTATACGAGTCAATGCTCAGGCGATAGAGTGTGCTGGGTTGGTCGGCGACCACCGTTGCGGTGCGAGGCTGGTGCAGGAACAGTCCCATCTCACCGACCATCGTGCCGCCACCCTGTGTCATCAAGCGGATAAACTTCCCCTCTGAAATTTGAATTCGGGTGGTGAGATGGCCGGAATCCACAAAGTACATACTGTCAGGCTCATCGCCGCGCTGGATGACGACGTGGTATTCCTGCACAGTCTCTTCTTCCAGATAGCTCATGAATTTTTCGACATCCGCATTCGAAGGGAAAAGCTTTTTTAATTGGGCACGCAATGACCCGGCGCGGATAATTGTGGAAGTACCATCGTCCACCAACATTTTCGATTCACACCATTCCATACCGTAGTCCATACTGGGAAAAAACCGGATCTGTGCATCGTTATACTGTAAACCGGTGCGTGCCAGTTGTGCTTTGATCGCCAGGGAAACATCGGTGAACACAATAAAAAAATAATACGTATCTGCCAGCTGCTTCAAGCGGACGAAGCTGAATACGGCGGAAGAATCCAGCGCGGTCACTTGCTGAAAATCCAGAATGAGATAGCGCATCTTTTGCATGCTGGTATCTTTCAAACGGTCGCTGATGCGCCGTACCAAACTTTGCGAGGTGCCAAAAAATACAAAGCCGTGCAAACGCATGATCTGGATTTGCTGACCGAGACGTTTGATCAGCTCCCGGTGTTCAAGTGGACGCTCCGTGTTACTTCGATAGGTTTCTCCCGTTAGCGAATCCTTGACAATATCAATCCGGCTGTAATTGACAACAAAAAGAATGATGGCAATGACGATTCCCATGCCTACGCCTTCGAGAAAGCCTGCGATCCCCACTACAATCAGAATCACCCAGACGAGAACATAATCCGTATGCGGCAGTTGGAACCATGCATCGTACAGCCATTCCACCAGGAACGATAAGCCAACGAAGAGAATCAGCCCGCCGACGATCAACTTGGGAATCAAGGAAAGCAGGGATGCACCGAATAAAAGTGCCAGGCCCGTAACCAGGGCGGCAAAAAGGGAAACTAACCGGCTGGAAATACCCATCCGGAAGGCGAGCGCGGAAATCCCTAAGTGATGGTATCCGGTTGAACTGCCCATGATCCCGCCGGCGATGTTTGCGATGCCGGTCGAAATCAGCTCACGGTTGAGATCGACATCCTTTTGGGCGATCAGCTCCAGGGCGCTCGCATTCAGCAGCAAAGCCACCAGGCTGATCATGGCAATCGCGATCATATTGCCCGATTGCGCGGCGATCAGTTTCCAATTCACCTGGCTGAGGAGCGAAAGGTCCAACGGCTTCCACAATGTGCCATGCGGAAATGGTCCCAGCAGCCAACCCATTTGGCGTGCATCCTGGACGGTATGCCCCGTTGTCCACAGGACGAGATAAAACAAAAGCACCGCACCCACGAGTAAGGCGGGGTAGGTCAAAAAATATGTGGAGCGCCGCGAAGCTATTAATACGATTACTCCAAAAAGAAAACCCGGACCCCACAACAGCAGACGTTCCGGTGTGAGCAGGCTTCCCAGATTCCCTAGGCTTGGAATCTTGTCCATCAATATACCGAGCGCTCCTTCCATCAGGAGCAAGCCAGTGCCCGCGACGAACCCGCCTACGACAGGATAAGGGATGAAGCGCACCAGGCGGCTGAGCTTGAATCCGCCGATCAATACAAACAACAACCCCGAGAGAATAGAGGTGAGCATGACAATCATGACCACGGTGATGAACTTTGCTTCGGCCGGCGCACCTTCCATGCTCGCGGCGATCGATATAGCAGTCAATGCCAGGATGGCAGATGGACTATCTTGTGGACCCCCGATCATGCCCGGCACGGAACTGGTCAGCGCCACGATCACCTGCAGAATCAGCCCGCCAAACAACACCATTCCGATCCCCAGGGTGGAGAACTCCGAAAGTTCCCCGGAAAAAATCAGAATAGCAAAAGAGATCACCAGCGGAAGCTGGATGATCCCTGCCACCAGTCCAACACTGGCAATGGGAAGGAATTGGCGGAAATCAAACTTTTTGGTCATTACGGTGACTTTGTATGCTTTAGTTAACACACATTTCTGCTTGGCGTGTCAAGGAATGTGAGCCCAAATCTAGCCTGAACTTCGTTCTACAAAGAGTGTTACAATCCGAACAGGCAAATACCGATTGCTCAAGAGAGACTATATGGCACCTTCTGGGGATCGTATTTTACTCGTCGAAAATGATCCTGAGATCAGCGATTTGATTGCCCGCCAGGCCCTGCGGTCCGTGGGCTATCAGGTGGATGTCGTTGCCGAAGCATCATCCGCCATCAAATATGCGGTTCAGACCCCCCCTGACTTAATCATTGCAAACTTAAACCTTCCTGGCTTGAGCGCCAAGGACTTGCTTATCGCGCTTTCTTCGCAAGGTGTAAGCACACCGCTGCTTGTGGTTGCCAGCAAAGGGCAGGAACAGGATGTGATCCAGGCATTCCGGCTCGGTGCCGCGGATTACCTGCTCTGGCCCGCCCGTGATGCGGAAGTAATTTCCGCCGTCGAACGTGTGCTCGGCCACGTCCACGAGACACGCGACCGCCAGCGCCGCGATATCAAATTAAGTGAAGCCAACCATGAACTCCAGCGCCGGGTCCGGGAGCTGACTGCGATCCTGAATGTGGGCAAGGCAGTCATGTCCATCACCGACCAGCGCTTCCTCTTTCAAAAGATCGTGGATGGTGCGATCCAGGTTTCGGAGGCGAATACTGCCTGGCTGCTGGTCCGCAACGATGACAGCAAGACCTTTCTGCTCGCCGCCCAGCACGGGCTGCCTGACGTCTGGGCGAAGAAAGTGAATATGCCCCTCGACGATGGTATTACCGGGCTGGTAGCTCTTTCTGGCGAAACGCTGTCGATCGCGGGAGATCCGTTGCGAAAGTTTCGGGTTGCCAATTTGGGTAAGGCTGCCTGTGCGGTTCCGATTAAAATCCAGAAGGAAGTGATCGGGATGCTGGTCGTCCTGCGCCGGGAAAACCGTCCCTTTGAAAAGACCGAGCAGGCGCTGCTCGAAGCGGTCGCCGATTATGCTTCCATTTCCCTGGTGAATGCACGCCTATTCCGTGCCTTGAACAATACTGTTCAGGCTTCTCGGGAGGGGGAGAAACGACAGAACGCCTTGCTGGAATCCATGCGAAATTCTATGGCCGAGGACTTAAAGTCTGCGACGTATCCAATCGACCTGTTGCTCACCGAAATGACGGGCAACCTGACCGAGCACCAGCGGGAAGCCCTGCGAACTGCACGCGCTGCGCTCCAGCGCATGGCGCGTGCTGCGGAGAGAACCACACCTCCTGTCCCCATTCGTTTAAAAAAGCAGTAAAATCTCCATCAACACCTCTATGTCAAAGCCCGATTTGATCCTGCTGGCGCTGGAAGAAGCTCCGACACTGAATTTGATGGATCGCGTCTTGCGCGCCATCAACTACGATACAGCCATCGCCGGGGATACAAAGGCGCTTGCCCGCATCCTGCAGGAATCGACGCCGGCCCTGTTATTGATTGGGGAAAAATTCAATGGGCTGGAAGGAATGAAAATTGCGAAGGAACTGCATGAGCGTTTTCCTACTTTGCCATTCCTTCTTTATACTGAGAAAGTTCAACCCGGTATGGTCAAAGATATCCTTCATCTGGGCTTGGGCAACTATCTTACTCCGCCGCTGCACACCGACGATATTATCGATGCCGTCGAGACTAGCCTGCAAAATGCCCACCGTGTGGGAGACTGGCTGCGTCGCGAGGTCAAGAAGACAACCGCTTCCCTTCAGAAGCGCGCCCAAATTTCGGAAGCTGAGAGAGCCCGTCTGGAAGCAGTATTCAACAGTATTTATGATTGCATAATGCTCCTGGATCTTGAGAATCATGTTCTTTTCATTAATCCTGCTATGTGCCGTACCTTTGGGCTGGATGAAACAACCGCGATCGGCAAGCCCGTTCTGGATGTACTCACACATCCGGATTTGCGCGCCCTACTCAGCCGCAACGACTCTACGGACCCGTTGCACTATCATGAGGTCAGTTTTGCCGATGGGCGGGTGGGTAATGCCCAGCTGACGATGATCCATGATGTTGGGCGCGCCCTCACCATGCAGGATATTACCTACCTGAAAGAAATGGACCGCGTCCGCAGTGAATTTGTCCATACGGTTTCACATGACTTGCGCTCTCCTCTCACGTCGGTGATTGGGTATACAGAGCTGGTGGAGCGAGCCGGAACACTCAACGATCTCCAGCGCGACTTTTTGCATCGCATTCAGGATAGTGTGCAACAGATTACTGGTTTGATCAACGATCTGCTGGATATTGGCAGTATCGAAGCAGGACTGGACACGCGGCGCGAATTTATCCAATTGGATGGGATCCTCCATTACACGATTGACATGCTGCAGGGACAAATTAAATCTAAGCACCTCACGGTGAAGACAGACATTAGTCCTGCCTTGCCGGCCTTGCGCGCGAACCCGATCCGCTTGCGACAGGTCATGGACAACGTGGTCGGCAACGCGATCAAATATTCCTACCCGGATGGCGAAATCAACGTGTCGATCCATTCCGAGGATGACCAGATGATCTTAAGGGTCACGGATGGCGGTCCCGGCATTCCTGCCAATGAGCAGCCGCGCATCTTTGATAAGTTTTACCGGGCAAGCAATGTTGACACCGAAATTGAAGGTTCGGGGCTTGGCCTGGCGATCGTCAAAACGATTGTAGAAAGTCACCAGGGGCGCATTTGGGTGGAATCTGTTGAAGGGAAGGGTAGCTCATTCTTTGTTGTTCTGCCAATCCTCTCTGAACCTGCTCCCGCCGTTAAGAAATAATTTTTAAAAATAGCGGCGGCCCAATGGCTCGCCCTTATGTGATATTGTTAAAAATGCTTCCGCCGAACTGCGTAGGTTCGGCGGAAGCTTTCGCCAAAGGAGGAGACAGTGAGGAGCATTTGGAGGTGTCTTTGTTCCGTCTCCGCATTCATAATAGTCCATCTCTCATGTCTACGCCATCGTAGAATGTAACAGATAATTAGTGATGTTTTTCACGAATAAAGTTATTAGCCAAAAATTCTCGAACGAAATGAACCGCTTCTTGAGGGCTTTGGTACGTTTTGACCGATAAATTGGGATCGGGATTACCCGTGATCATTTTTGATACTTTTCTGCCTTGTTCAAATAAAGCCAAGACGGGCTTCCCCAGCCCAAGCGCGTATCCAATCTCGTAGCCAACACCATGAGAAGGAGCGCTAACTTCGGCAATCAAGGCATCGCTGGCATGAATCCATGTAACATCACGCGTGTAGACGTCTAATGGCTCTATCGCCGCTTCCAGCGCCGTGATGCCGGTTTCAGCCAAATGGGCGGTCGGCACTTCGTGGCAGTCCACCGCCAGGGCTTTGGTAATGGTCTGGTAGATGGACTCGAATTCCCGTCCGCCGGTGATTGAGCAGGCAAAGTAGATATTCATTTTTGGGGCAGCCGGGAAAGGATGGATTCCGTCGTCCGTTTGCGCGGTTGGGTCGGGCTGGGACCGGTCGCCGAGCGCATACTATCCAGCTCCGCGCTCAACAACATCCAATCCCTGACCAGGACGACAAGGTGTGGACTCTTATCCTTGAAAAAGAACCTCGAGAGGAACATGCGCAAAACCCTCGGGGAAATGGGATACGCACTCAACTCCAGCACTAAGGCGGTCTCATTGGCAAGCGGAGCAATAATATCCTGTAACCAACCAGAAAGACTTTTTGGGGGGAAGAGAATACGCATGTCCGACGGTAGTGCCTTTTGGATCCGCCGGTAGGAAATATTCACACGCATGAACGGTGTGACAAGTTTTAGATAATTAGGAGTGGGTTGGACGTACGCAAAGTTCTTAATGATGATAAAAAACAAGCCGACGAAGATTGCCAGCGCGCCTACAGCCACGGGGAGCTGCCAGCGCCAGGTGATAAAACGCCCCAACGGGCTGATGTATTCACTATAGGCGATGGCAAACAATCCAATCCCCATGGCGAACATGGCGGGCCACCAGCGATTAAGCATATGCTGGTATATGATCAGCCGATACTTACGCCCGCCACGCACCATACACTAATCATCCTCGCTTCTGGGGATGGTGACATCCACATCATCCTCATTGGGAAAGAGATTGCCGCCCAGCTTGCTATTCAACTGGCTACTTAATTGCTTGATCGCCTCGGTCAGATAAGCGCCGCGCAGGCTGGAAGTGACATCGCCACGCGTCTTCTCGATGATGCCGCGTGCCAAGTCCGTTTGGCGGCGCAGGCCGTTCGTGATCGCGTCGGGATAATCTATAGTGACCAGGACCGAATAGATCTCATCCATATAGCCGAGAAGACGCTCGGCTTCCTCGGAATAGCCAGAACGGAGAATATCCAGAATACGGCGGCGCAATTCACCAACCACTTCCGCCAGGCCGTTGAGAAACGTCACTTCTTCCACGTTGAGCTCCTCGGGCGTCTGGAGCGGTTGGTTCTGGATCAAAGCGCAGGTCACATTTGCCTCTACAAACTCTTTGAGCGCATCTTGGGTATAGCCCGCGTAAAACAGATCGGGGTAGTTTGCCAGCTCACTGCGCAATTTATCTGCCAGGCTGCGTGCATCGCGTAAATGTCCCTCCATCACTTCCTTATCATCGCGATGCACGGCACGGATTGCCAGAGAACAGGCGCGCGTCAACTGGCGCGCTTCAGCCAGCGCCTGGTCCCGCCGGGCGGTACGGATATCAAACTTCTCGCGGATCTGGTTGGCGATACTTTCAAGTTTGTGCATGGCTCTTTCTCAGTTCTATATATTCTATTATTTGTCCAATGAACCCGTCAACTTTTACATGGATGTGGAGATTGAAAATCAAATATTGAATAAATTAGGCGGCTATTAATAAAATACTATTCTTTGGGCGGCTGAGGAGGAGGATAGGGGCGAAATAAATTTTCGGCCAGGGTGCTGTTCCCTGGCATTTTGATCTCGCCAAATGCTGCTTCGTAACGTCCAAGGTTTTCGGTCAACGCATGCATCAACAGTTTTGCGCTCAAGGGGCTCATGACGACACGGGATTGAATGTTGGCAGTCGATTCCCCGGGTAGGATATGAGCGAAGTCGATCACGATATCGGCTGGGGAGTGCGAAATGCGCGCCAGATTGGCGTAGACCGGTTCGGTCCCTTCAGGGACGTTGATCTTAGGTCCAGTGGGTTGGGGAGGTGTTGTCATGCAAGTCGTTTGACCATCTCTTTCCTTACAATAGGATCGGCCGGGCAACTTAAATTATGAGACTTGCCTGCCTCACTCTATGGTTGCACTAGAACGGAATGTCATCCTCGGCAGGAATTTCGGCCCCTTCCATGCCGCCCATCATCGGAGCTTCGCCACCTTCACCACGAGAGGAGAGGAAGCGCACAGTTCCGGCTGTCACTTCGAACGAAGAGCCTGAGGAGCCATCCTGCTTGGTCCAGATACGGGGGCCACCAGTTGCCTTATCAGGAGTGAGACGGCCTTCGATCAAAACTTTGGATCCCTTCCTAACGTACTGATTACAAACTTCCGCCTGTTTGCCCCACGTAGTGACGCGGAACCAGATGGTTTCCTTTACCTGTTCACCGTTCCCGGTCGTGTACTGGCGGTTGGTTGCTACTGAAAAAGATGTGACTGCCTGTCCGGAGGGCGTGTAGCGCATTTCCGGATCCTTGCCTACGTTGCCGACAATGATGATGGTGTGATACATGGGGATTACTCCTTTGGATTTTAGGTACCCACCTTTCGCGGTGGGGGAAAGTTAAGATGACTTGTATTGTACCCGTACTTATAGGATTTGTTAACGAAACGAGAATGTTATTCCAGGATACAATTTTTGAAGAAATCGTATCCAAATCATAGGAATTAAAAATCCGAAGCACCTCTGCTTCGGATTTTTACTCTGCAATCGATTCTCACTAACTACTGGTACTCACTGTCCGGCGCCGGATGGCCAATCCCGCTCCGATGAGCAAAAGGATCATCGTGCCGGCTGCCAGAATGAAGAACGAAGCGGGCAGCGATGCTCGGGGTACAGCAGGCGCTGTCACAGGTTGAACGGCCGCGGGTGCCGGGGCAGGAGCCTGGGACTTAACGGTCGCCACCACCAGCGCTGATTGAAGGGTGACCTTGTTTGCCGTCATCATCGCCCGGAAGGTCTCATCCGCGCTGCGGCTGAGGATATTCCATTCATCTACAGGCTGGAGGCTATCGCCTTTGAGCCGGCTGGTGTAGTGAACATAACCTGGTTGTCCTTCGTTGGTGGAGTAGTACACCATTTGTACATAAGGTGTCATTTTGCCATCCAGATTTAAGACAGCCGTGATGTTGTAACCGGCATCCAAATTCAAATCCTTGGGCGCCTTGGTGAGAACGGCCCGGTCAAAGAAACCGGATTGCTCAAGCTTCATCATAAAGTCTGGGTCGTTCAAGCTCAATTCACCCTTGATGCCCGGACCGGTGATGGTTAATGAGCCAAGCTCCTTGGCAAATACCACCATGGTTGGAATCGCCAGCAGAGCAAGGACCAACATGACGAATAAAAGATGACGTTTGGTTTTCATTTTGAAATGCTCCTTCTCGTGAATAAGTTGCCACACTTTGATGGCATTTGTTAATCTATGAGTCCTACACCGCTGGCTGCAGGCAGGTTCCCGAAACTAGGGCGTTGCTGGAATCATCCTGTAAATCTTTCCTGTATTTCCAGTGGCACCCAAACCCGCTGCTTTGGCCAGCAGATACCATTCCCCGTTTGTATCTTGCTCAATGGCAAGCAGTTGCCCCAGATCGTGTTGATGCCCTGGAAAATGGATTTGAATTTCTGTAATGTTCCATACTCCCCAACCGAGCCTGCGAGGACGTGCCGCAAAGAGATGTCCCTTGCCGCGGCCCCAATCGCCGAAAATGTAGCCGCCGTCCAGTTCGGGGATGGCCCGTCCGTGATAGACGGCGCCGCCAATGACCGCCGAGAGATCGCCTCCATGTTGATATGTAATGATCGGTCGGGTCATACCGGCCGAGGCGCAGCTATCGAGAGGCTGGTCCCAACGTTGAGAGTTAAAACAACTCGTCCCCTCGCGGACCGGCCAGCCATAGTTCCCGCCTGGCTCAACGAGATCGACCTCTTCCATCATCGCCTGGCCCACATCGGCGACGAAGAGACGTGTCTTTCCATTTGCTGCAATGTCGAAGGAGAAACGATATGGATTTCGAAATCCATATGCAAAGATCTCGGGTCGTCCTGCGCCAGAAATAAAAGGATTATCAGAAGGAATCAAGTACTGTTGCCCGATATCTGCCGTCCCGTTCACATCGATGCGCAGAATTTTCCCCAACAGGGAATTTACATCCTGCGCGTATTTCCCCGAGTCGACCGCCGGGTCACGGACACTATCTCCTGTGGCAATATACAAGTAGCCATCGAGACCAAACGCGATGTGACCCGCTTCATAATTGTAGCCAGGCTTGTCCATTGCCAGGATGACATGTTCGGAGTTGAGGTCAGCCTGATTGGGATCATTTGCTGAAACCGTAAACTCGGAAATGTAGGTCGTGTGATCCCATTCTTGTGGAGATAAATTACTTTGCAGATGTCCGCTGTAGGAAACATAAAACCGGCCGTTGGATCTAAAGTTAGGGTGAAAGGCGAGACCGAGCAATCCTCTTTCATCATAGAAAGAATTCAATTCCACGACTTTGTTGCGTAGGTCAAGGAACGGCTTCTCACTCCATTTGCCGTTTGATAGAATCCAGATCAGACCTGTTTGCTCCACCACAAAGAGGCGACCTGTTCCATCGGCGGGGTCAGCCAACGCCACCGGTGAGGTAAACCCATCTGCCAGCAATTCCAAGCCGATTTGCGGCGGCATACTTTGCTGCGGTACACAGGCGCTCAAACTAAGTACAAGAAGAGCAAGAAAGAGTATTTTGGAATCTCTCATGGCTAGTTCTTTTTCGATTGTACTGCCGCTTTACTCCACGCCACTTTGGAAAGGAAAATTCAACCCGTTTGCACTGTTGGACGAAGATGATTTTCCCGCCTTGCTGGCTCATGCGGAAAGGAGCGCCGGTGTGAATGGAGGGGAATTTGGCGTGCAAACACCGCTGATCAATAGGAATGCGGTCGGATATTTTCTGGACCACAAATATGAGATCGAGTCATTCATCACTTTGTTCATGAGCAACGAGCCATTCTGCAGCTTCGAAAACTATTTGTGCATTAGTCCAATCCTCTTTATGTGACAGTTCGGTAACATCGCGTGAAAAGGGGAACTTTTCCATTTAACAACTCGTCCCCCAATAGCACGACATTGGAGGTGCGCGATGAAAATTACAACCAACCAAATTCTTATTTTCCTTGGCATTATTGCCTTTGCGATCATGGCATGTCTACCCATTTCGATTTTTGCCATGCCCCTCCTCGGACCGAGCCAGCCGTCCCAACTGGATTATGCCGCCACGATGCAGGTGATCGTCCAACAGACCATGGCTGCCCAAACACAGCAAGCACCGATGGCAACACCGACACTGTCCATTCCCACGACTACAGCTGTCCCTCCGACCAAGACACCTGTCCCGACAACTGCCTCGTATTGTGACTGGGCCGCTTTCGTCAAGGACGTGAGCATCCCCGATGGAACCTTGCTCGATCCAGGCGAAGTCTTCACCAAGACCTGGCGCTTGAAGAATGTTGGCACCTGCACCTGGACGCCCGATTATGATGTGGTCTTCTATGGTGGTGCTCAAATGAGCGGTGCAACGATGCAAGTCCCTGGCTACGTGGCTCCCGGTCAATATGTTGATGTAGCGGTGACGTTCACGGCGCCCGCCGCAGCGGGTCATTATGAAGGCTTCTGGCTATTGCGCAACCAATACGGCGGTCTGTTCGGAACAGGATCGAATGCGGACGAAACCTTCTACGTGGATATTTACGTCAAGGAACTCCCGCACGGCGAAGTGACCGGCAACATCTGCTACCCGAGTGAGTTCAACCCGCCGCTCACACTGTACTTTGAGGAAAAGGGTACCAACGACGTGATCCAATTCTCCATCCCGCAGGATACACCCGTCTATAAGTTCACGTTACCCGCCGGCATCTACTATGCTTATGCCTGGGCACCGGGTTACAACCTGGAAGGCGCATACACAGACTCAAACTTCCTGATGAAATCCTTCGCAGTGAATAACGGACAGTTGACAGCTAGCATCAATATCTGTGATTGGAGCCCCGTCTCCCACGCACGAGGCGACTAAAACAAAAGGGCGACCGAAAGGTCGCCCTTCTTATTTATAGTAAGGGGTTAAGTTATTCAGACAAAATTTGTGAGAATTAGCATAAAAACACGGATAATCTTCACTAGCGGGGATAATGGGTTTCCGTAATAATCCTGAACAGTAAGCTATGTGAAAGGAATCCCATGTCAATAAACCGAAAAATCATAGTCACTTTACTGAGCCTGTTGCTCCTTCTTTCTGCCTGCGCGCCGAACGCGCCAGCTGCCAACCCCACCGAAGCGGTCGCGAATAACCAACCCGCAACTTTAAAGATTGCTGTCCTGCCGATCATTGATACGCTTCCGATGTACGTTGCCCAGCAGGAAGGTTTGTTCGCCAGGCACGGCGTCAATGTAGAATTTATTCCAGTGGCTTCCGCGCCCGAGCGCGATCAGTTGCTGGCTGCGAGTAGGGCGGATGGGACGATCAACGAAACACTGGCAGTAATGCTCTTCAACAAAGAGAAGGTGCAGATGCAGGTCGTCCGTTATGCTCTGCGTCCCACCGAAAGCAAAGGTCACTTCTTTATTCTCGCTTCTGCCAAGAGCGGAATCTCCTCAGTCGATTCATTGAAGGGCGTTGAGATCGGCGTCTCGCAAGGTACCGTGATCGAATATGTTACTGATCGTCTTCTGCAATCCGCTGGCTTCGCCGCCGATGAGATCAAAACCATCGCCGTCCCGAAGATTCCTGATCGCATGGCGCTGCTTGCGTCGGGGGAATTGAGCGCCGGTGTGATGCCCGATCCGTTGGCTTCGCTGGTTGTCAATCAGGGTGGCGTTCTTGTTACCGACGATTCAAAACATCCCGAATATGGCTTCAGTGTGATCTCCTTCCGCAAGGATATGATCGACGCGAACCCGCAAGCCGTCAAGAGTTTTCTTGCCGCTATTGAAGATGCAACCACCCTGCTCAATTCGGATCCTGCCAAGTACAAGAATGTGTTGAGTGAACAGAAACTCGTACCGCAGCCGTTGCTTGCTAGTTATCAAGCGCCGGTCTTCCCTGGCGCCGGTATACCCACTGAAAATGAATGGAACGATGCCCTAAGCTGGCTGAAGGAAAAAGGCATTTTGACGAACGACATCTCGTATAAGGATTCGGTAAACCCCTCGTTCCTTCCCTAGCTGATAAGAGATTCCGTCATAAATTAACGATCGCCACCTACTTCAATGATCGACCTCCGTTCCATTACGTTCGCCTATCCTCCTACATTGCCTCTCTTCGAGGATTTCTCGTTGACCATTTCGCGCGGCGAGACCTGGGCAATTCTTGGTCCTTCAGGTTGTGGAAAAACGACATTCCTTTATTTACTTGCCGGTTTACGTCCGCCTAGCGCAGGAAAAATTTCCATCGAAGGAGACCTCCTTGCACGTCCTCGTCCGCGCAGCGGGTTGATTCTCCAGGATTACGGCTTACTTCCCTGGTCGACAGTGCGCGAGAACGTAGAGCTAGGTCTACGCGTACGCAAGTTCTATGGCGAAGACGGCAAGCATACACCGGTCAATTTTCATCCAGCGAATACCACATCCTATTGGCTGGAGCGTTTGGGAATTGACGGCGTCGCAGACAAATTCCCCTCACAGATTTCGGGCGGACAACGTCAGCGCACGGCGATTGCGCGCACCCTTGCCCTCGAGCCGGATCTGCTTTTGATGGATGAACCATTCTCCTCTTTGGACGCCATTACGCGCGGTGACCTGCAAAACCTGACGTTGAATTTATGCGCTGAACAGAATCTAACTCTGGTCATCGTGACCCACGCCATTGAAGAAGCGGTTGCGCTGGGGAAGAAGATTCTGCTTTTGGGAGAAGCACCCAACGCAACCCCGCCTATCCTCGATAATCCTTATGCCGGTCAAATTGGATACCGAAATAGCCCCGAGTATCACGCCTTATGCGATTTGCTTTGGAAGGAAATGCATTATGAAACGGCGTGATGCATTCTTGGCAGCAATCGGCTTATTGCTCGTGTGGCAAATTGTGGCCATGTTGGTGAACATGCCGATCTTGCCAGCGCCACTCGAAGTCTTTACTGTTTTTATCGAAGAATTACAGCATGGATTGTTGAATCATTTTATTTTTAGCCTATGGCGTGTCTTTGCCGGGATGGCGCTGTCGGTGTTGGTGGCGGCTCCCGTCGGGCTGGCAATTGGCGGGTCCAAAACGTTGGACCGCTTTTTCTCGCCGCTGATCTATCTGCTGTATCCTATCCCCAAGGTGGTCTTTGTTCCGGTGGTGATCCTGTTTTTAGGCATCGGCGATGTGGCTAAGATCACCATCATGTTCTTGATCCTGTTCTTCCAGATCGTCGTGCTGGTTCGTGATCAGGCAGCTGGACTTGCTCCGCAATTAATCCAAAGCTTGAACAGTCTCGGTGCGGGGCGGCGCGCCTTGTTACGTTTTGTCTATCTCCCCGCCAGCCTGCCTGCCATATTGACGGCATTGCGCCAATCGATTGGAACTGCGGTCGCTGTGCTGTACATCACCGAACTATCCGCCACAAAATATGGACTCGGATATTATATCTATTACAATGGCAGCACGCTGCTGGATTATCCCGCGATGTATGCCGGTGTAATGGCGATGAGCCTGCTCGGGCTGGGCATGTATTTTAGTGTGGATTGGCTGGAACGACGATTGTGCAAATGGAAATTTGTTACCTAAATAGCAAGCTAAGCCAAAATAGGATGCTGAATAACAGCGCCACCTGACCCGTTCCTGCCAGCGCCGCGTTCAGCGGACGACCTTTCTGGATAAAAACAATTCGGGTAGCTTTGACCGCCAGGGGTAGAGATAACCAAGTAAGCAATGTGGACCAGGGCACAACGTCTAACAACGCAGCAACAGGGATGACAAGATAAGCGATCACCATGCAAATCAAATATTGTGTTTTACTTGCTCGCTCCCCCCACATGACTGCCAGTGTACGTTTACCTGCTTTGTGGTCGTTCTCCAAATCACGTAAATTGTTGACCACTAGAATCGCCGTGATGATCAAGCCCGGTGGGATGGCCATCCACCATGCTGCAGCCGAAATAGATTTTGCTTGCACGTAGTATGTCCCGGCGACCGAGGCGAGACCAAAAAAGATAAAGACAAATAGATCACCGAGTCCATAATAGCCAAGCGGAAAGGGTCCACCTGTATACGCAATTGCTGAAAGAATGGCGGCTAGGCCAAGAAGGATGACGGGCCAGCCACCGAGCCAGGCAAGATATAAACCAAATAACGCGGCGAGGATAAAGACGATAAACATCCCTGCCTTAACCTGCCGGGGGGTGAGTAGTCCTGCCTGAGTCACCCGAACAGGACCTAATCGTTCTGGCGTATCGGTTCCACGTTCGTAATCGAACACGTCATTTGCCAGATTACTTCCTACCTGTAAAAGTAAGGCAGTCAACAGGCAGACCAAAGCCGCATCGAGGCGAAAGTATCCATCCCGCCAGGCGAGCGCACTTCCGGTGACGACGCCTGCAGCTGCGGCTGGCAGCGTCCGCAAACGAATTGCTAGTCCCCATGTATTCCAGTCGATGTTTTGCAAATTTAGATTTCCGCTTTGATTGTTCAATGCAACGCACCTTGAGAGTTTGATGTAATATTGCGCAGTATAACGTATAAGCTTCGGGAGAATTCATGACACAACTGACAGGCAAAGAACGTGCCACCTACGTTCAAAATATGTTCACCAGGATCGCCCAGCGTTACGATCTCATGAATCGATTGATGACAGGTGGACAGGATATCCGCTGGCGAAAACGCGTGATCGAACTGGCGCGATTAACTTCTGGCGCAAGCTTGCTCGATCTCGGCACAGGGACAGGGGATCTGGCGCGCGAGGCTCTTGCCCAATTCCCACAGGCGAACGTGATTGCCGCTGACTTCACTCTGGAAATGATGCGGGTTGGAAAACAAAACGGCGCACTGAATTTCTCCACAGCCGATGCACTGCGTCTTCCTTTTGATGATTTATCCTTTGATGCAGTGGTCTCCGGCTTTCTCATGCGCAACGTCATCGATCTGCAAAAAGCAATCCAAGAACAACATCGTATACTTAAAAATAGAGGGCGCATTGTCATTCTCGATACAACGCGCCCGAAGAAAAATATTCTCTCGCCGTTCATCTGGCTGCACATGCATGTTGTCATTCCCACATTGGGAGGATTATTGACGGGTGTGAAAGATGCCTATCGCTATTTGCCAGAAACTACCGAGGGATTTGTCACCGCTGAAGAGATGGCATCCCGTATGGCGGCAGTTGGATTCAAGAAGGTCGGCTATCAAAGATATATGTTTGGCACGATCGCTATTCACTGGGCTGAAAAATAAAGAAGTCTGGTTTGCTTACGCCTCATAAGCATAAAGAACCGTTTCCATTTCCTGTGGGGTCAATCCGCCGTGATGGCCGTAAAATCTTTGTTCGAATCTGTTTTTCTCATACCACCAAACGGATTCATAGCGGTAAGGTAAAAGAACTAGATTACCAACGCGTTCACGGAAGCGCGAGGATACCTCCTCCCCAAAATATCCTTCCTCAATCAAAGCTTCGCTTTTGACGACATCCGCCTTTCCCTCCAGCCGCGTGGACAGGAAGAGCTGGGCTTCTTCCAGCAAATCCTGGCGAATGTGAAGAAACATATCGCGCGCCGAGCCTGCCGGGACGAGCATCTGGCCGTTACGATTTGTCTTGATAAAACGCTCGATACCCGTGAAACGCGGATTGGTATTTAGATAAATCGTTGTTTGTGGATCGACTTCAACCTGCCCATGATCGGCGGTCATCAAAAACAGCACTCTTTTCTTGCCATGAAAGATGCGCTCGATGTAATACTCCATGATCAGCAAGAACGTTTCGATTTCGGCTTCCGTTTGTGGAGCATTCGGTCCATAACGATGAGCGAGTGCATCGATCTTATCGAAGTAGAGATGGACGTAGGTGGGCTTTGTCTGTTTTTCCAACAGCAAGCCCAGGTTGATCAATGCCTCCGAAAGAGTGCGGAAAGAGCGCTGTTCGGTGCCGTCCATTACTACACTGGAGAAAGTAGATGGCGTGTATTCCGCCATGCCAAATATGTACGGATCGATACCCATTTTCTTCAACTCAGGATAAAAAATCCCTCGTGGATACAGGACGGCGGGCTGGATTCCCGAAGGCTTTAATGTATCTCGTTCGGTTGTGCCTGAGTAGGAGAATAAAAGCGGTGCGATCACCTGATCGAGCAATGGCTCGTAGAAGTACCACTCATAGATACCGCTAAAACCGACAGGCAGTCCCGTATGAATGGTTGTCAAATGCGCCGCCGTTGTAGAGGGAAATTGGGATATCAGTTTTTCAACCGAGCCTTGTTTGGCGATCCGCTGGAGGAAGGGAGCATCCTGAAACCGTTCAAAGAATCGCCAGCCGAAACCGTCGATCAAAAATAACACGACGGCATCATAACGATTCGAAGCAAAAGCATTCACGACTCGGGTAGGGATTCCTGCAAATCCACCTTGATCATAGCGTGGCTTAACGAATTGTGAGTTCAATTGAATCATTGCTTCATTATAACTACGGTGAGTGAATCGCTTGTGATTTGATGTGGGATTTACGAAACATCTGTTGGATTAACATGCAAAATCATAAGGATGGTGTGGCGACTCTTGAGCAAAACACCAGACAGATTTTCCCATACTCCATTGCCAAGCCCCCAGCGCCGCGGCGCAAGCTGCGACATAATGGTCGCTAACAAGTTCTATGCTGGTGATGCCTTTCAAGCCCTTTGTTTCGAGCCAATTGAGCAACCGCCCCCGTGCCAGGGATTGTACTTTGAATTGGCGCACGTCGCCCACATCGGCACCACGCAAAATCATGCAGGCACCCGGATGTACTTCAACAATTCGAAGATCGACTGGTGGTTTGAGTGATTCCAATAAACGCGTCAGCTGCAATCCGCGCAGGGTGAGATACACCATCCGGATCATCGTGGGTGGCATAATTCCTGTGTGCCCGCCCTGTGCATGTATGAGGCGGCGCAGATCTGAGTCCGATGGCCGGTCTCCGCCTGTGGGATTATAGGAAAGTGGAGCGTCAATCCCAATTATGATGGGCTCATTTTTTCGGATCGTAGAAATTGCTTTGAGAATCTGATGATCATCTGCCCCCTCGTGAACATCGGTAAGATGAATTTCCTTACCCCGTTCTTCGAAATTGACCAGGCATGTGTCTGCAAAATTACGCGGTCCGGATAAATCAATCCCTACAATCCTCATTCACTTTTATCCCGCTTTATCTTCGAGCATCATCCTCGCCGCCCGCCGACCAATCTCCACCGCGAAATTGGTGCCGCGGTCCCACGGGTAGACCTGGCTCATCGAGGCGAAATACAAGCCTGTGATCGGCGTTTGGATCGCGGGAATATTCTTGGAATGATTCACCAACGGCACCGGCTGGGCATAATTTGTTTTGAAAACCCAAACTTTCTTGACCCAATCGCGTGAAAACTCAGGATTGAATTTTTTGAATGCCGGCATAAATCGTTCCAGCAGTTGCTCGTCGCTCATCGAAAAATATTCATGACCTACTTCCAGGTAATCACCGGCGTAGACAATATGCTCGCCGCCAAAATGCTCGATTGACACATAGTTGGTATGTTCCACGAGCGCCAGCATGGGATAACCCGCCTCCTTTGGAAGATTGAACCAGTAATAGCCTTCCTTCGAAAGCTGGTGTTTGAGCGCCAGCACCATGACCACCGCGCCCATGGATTTCAACTCAAGTAAACCCTTCAAATAATTTTCGGGAAGATCCGGGCTGAGCTTTGCCATCAAATTCGGAGAGGTGGTAACCAGCACCTTATCGAACGATTCAGACTGTCCATCGCTTCGAATCGACAGCTTGTTCTGTTCCCGTTTAATCGATTCGACCTTCGCTCGTAGCCGGATCTCCACTCCCATACTACGCAGTTTTTCTGCGAACATATTAGCGAAATTTTGGAAGCCGCCCTCGAACGTGCCGAGGCGCGTTGTCCGCGCTTTAATGCGTGCCCACATCCAGGCCATGTTCACATCACGATAAAAGGGACCAAACTTCCCGATGAGCAGCGGCTTCCACATTTTTTCATAGACGTTTTTGCCCGCCCATTTCATCATCCAAGCGTCAGCGGTCACTTTTTCGAGAGCTTTCCAGTTATTGGTTAGACGGAGGAACAATCCGACGAAGCCAAAGCGAATTTTATCGAGGCCAAATCCAAGTCCCGGAAAAAGAAGTGCTTTCAGAATCGAATCAAAGGGGTAAAACTTTCCCTTGTGATACATCACCGTCAACGGGCGCGGAAAGATCACCTTGTCATCCCAGCCCAGTTCATGGATCAATCCCAGCATATATTTATCCGATTGGAACCAGTGATGGTAGAACTTCTCCACGAACCAATCCCAATTTGGCTCTTTGAATCCAGAAGCCAACCCACCGACATAATCAGCGGATTCAAAAATGATAACCTCATGCCCTGCCTTTTTTAAATCATAGGCGGCCGCCATGCCGCCAAACCCCGCTCCGATGATTGCAATTTTCATCCATGCTCCCAATGACATCATCTATTTTTTAATTCTTTGTTCTACCTTCGAGGCCAGGAGTTTGAGCTTACCCCAGTCCTGCCGGATGATGTAGATCATCGCCAGGTTCTGCAGCCAACGCATTTCACACTGCGGGTACGCCGCAAGCTGCTCGAAGACTTCCACTGCCTTGTCATCTGTGCGGCGGGTCTTGGCATATTCAACCGCCAATTGAGTAAGATACGCTTCGCGCTGTTTACGGAGCTGGATATCCTGAGCAAGTTTGATACGCTGTTTGACGACGCGCTCGCTGACACGCGCAATCGCTATTTCCAATTCGTCACCGGTAAAGGGCTTAATTAGATACTCCTGCACGCCAATCGACATCGCCGCACGTAAGGTGGTTGTGTCCTTTTCGGCAGAGATGATGATGCAACCGGTATCGGGATGAATCTGTGCGATGCGCCGGTAAGCCGATAAACCATCCAGCTCGGGCATGTTGATGTCAAGCAGGACGATATCGGGGTGGTGCTCCTTTGCCAGGTCCACTGCCTGCACGCCGTTCGCGGCAATGGCGACCACTTCCACATCGTCGATCGTGGCGAGCATCAACCGGGTGTTACGCCGGGTCTCCTGAACATCGTCGGCAATCAGCACCCTCAATTTCCTGTGAGGAGGTACCTGGGTCTGCGTCATGGCTGCAATCCTTCACTCTGACTGCGAAAGGCAACGGATTTATGAGAGTTAAGTATAACCCAAGCAGTACGGCAGAAACATTATGAAAGGGTACAAGGCGGCTACGCCGCTCTGTAAATGAATTGTGAAGGTTATGCGTTTTGCGTCTCAGAACGTAGCGTATCGCTCCAGGTGATTCCCTCGCGCGCCAGGTAGTATGCCCCCAGGAGGGTGATTGGCAGCCATAAGGCAACATGTAGGACAAGCGTGTAACCAGCAGCGGTAGCTTGGTCCACACCGTAGGCTGTCAGCACGGCGATGCCGGGGGCATCGAAAGTGCCGATATAGCCCGGCGCGGATGGGATGGTCGTCGCCAAATTGACGATGCCATTCATGAGCATCAATGCAAAAAAGGAAACATGGAAATTGAAGGCGTGCATCACAAACCAGTATTTGCCTGTCTCCAGCAACCAAATCAGAACCGAGGTGAAAAACACCATCAATACGTTGACCGGCGACCGTAATGACGCCAGCCCATCCAGGAATTTCGTCGCCAAGCTTGTAACCCGATCATGCATCCTTTTTGGCAGTAAACGATAAATAAACCAAAAACCTGTTTTGGCGGCCATCTGCGGGAACATTGCCGCGACCAGGAACACTGCCAGCGCTCCGAGGAAAACTCCTGTTCCGATCACCGCCACTTGTTGGATGTTGCCGACGAAGCCAGAGCTTCCCGTCAGCTTGGCAAGTTCCGGCAGGTTGACGAAGACGAACGCCAGCATCACTACGCCATCAAAGATGCGTTCGACGATGATTGTCGCCAGGGAGGCAGAGATCGGCACGCCTTCTTTGCGCCTCAGAATCACAGCACGCAACACCTCACCGGCGCGAGCGGGATAGACATTGTTGCCCATGTATCCTATCGTCGTGATCGGAAACATGGTTTCGGTGGGAATTTTTTTAATCGGCCCGAGAAGATAATGCCATCGCCATGCTCGCACCCACACGCCGACAAAATAGACCGCTACACCGGGTACCAGCCAGATGTAATTTGCCTTCTTCACGGCGCCCCAAAATTCCTCCAAGCGCAAGCCACGTACCGCCAGCCAGATAAATAGAATGCTGATCAGCACCCCGATCCAGAATTGCCATTTTTTCATAAATTGATTATATCGTAGGGACATGCACCCTCATCAGGGTGCTTCGCGAGTCGCTCGTCCCTACGAATTGTGCGTACGTTATAATGATTCCATGCAATTGAATCAACCCGCGCCTGATTTTGAACTGCCTGATCTTCAAGGCAATCCTCATCACCTCAGCACCTATCGCGGCAAGATTGTGATGATTAACTTTTGGTCGGCGGAGTGTCCGCATTCGGAGCGCGCGGATAAATCCTTGCTGGAGCGTTTGTCGCACTGGGACGGGGAGGTGGAATTGCTGTCCGTTGCGGCAAATCGGAACGAATCCGCTCAAATGCTGGAGGAGGTCGCTAACGCCCGGCGACTCCCAACGGTCCTCATTGATGTGCAACATGTCGTCGCTGATCTGTATGAAGCCGTGACAACTCCGCACGTGTTTATCGTGGACCGGGATGGTATCCTGCGCTATCGCGGCGCGGTGGACGACGTTACCTTCCGGCACAGGCAGGCCACCCGTTTCTATCTGGACGAAGCCGTCCAAGCACTGCTGGAGGATCGTGTTCCAGAGCTGCAGGAAACAACCGCATATGGCTGTGCCATTGTGCGTGAAATTTGATAGAATCAAATTGTGGTAGAGCTCCCTGCCCGAATTGCGTTTTTGAAAAAAATCCACCTCTTCTACGGGTTGGACGATGAAGAACTGATGGCTGTAGCAGACCAACTGAATGAGGCGTCTTATTCTGCCGGGGCGGTGATCTTTCAACAGGATACCAAGGCTGAAAGTCTTTATTTCATCTATACAGGGAATGTCAAGATCGTCCGCAGGCGCGAGGGCAAAGAGCGGGCACTGGCAACGCTTGTTGCAGGTGACTACTTCGGGGAAATGGCGCTGATCGAAAAGCGCAAACGATCTGGAACTGCCACGGCAGTGACGGACAGCCTGCTGCTGATTCTCTCACGCGAGCACTTCGAGCAGTTGTTGAAGAGCGCGCCGCATTTACGGTTGAATTTTGAAATTGCCGTGCAAAGCCGCAGGCTGGCAGGCACGTTGCAGTTCAAGTGGCTGGCGCCGGATGAAGTGATTTATTTTTTGGCGCGGAAACATCGCGTGATTCTTTATCGCATGTTGGTTCTTCCCATTCTCAGTTTCATCGTCCCAGCGATGCTCTACTACGGTTATTTTGAAATTGCGCGGTTCAAGATTGTTCTCTTTGCCGCCATTCTTTCTACTTTCGCCGTCATCGCATGGATCTTCTGGCAGTGGGTCGACTGGGGCAATGACTATTACATCATGACTAACCGCCGGGTAGTCTGGCTGGAAAAGGTAGTTGGTTTGTATGACAGCCGGCTGGAATCCCCGTTGAGCACGATCCTATCGGTCGGTGTGGAAACAGATGCCCTCGGGCGCGCCATGGATTATGGCAACCTCATCGTCCGTACGTTTGTGGCAAGAATTCCGTTCGACCACGTCGGCCATCCGGATCAGGCGCGGCGCATGATCGAGGAATATTGGAGCCGCACCAGGGAACAGGCCGTCGGACTGGAAAAGGAGGCGATGAAGAATGCCATTCGCAAGCGACTCGGGATTGTGGTTCCTGCCAAGCCGGCACCGCCTCCACTTAAGCCAGCGGATTTTCCCCGCAAGCGCACTGCCTTCAACCTGCTTCGCTATTTAGGTTTGAGCGCGCTTAAGCTTCGCTATGAACAGGGAGAGAACGTTATCTATCGCAAGCATTGGTTCGTGTTGTTCAAGCAGGCATGGATACCCATTCTGGGCGAGCTCGGCGTGATTGGCATGTTCCTCTATCGCGTCTTCGATGTGCTCACAGATGGAAATCCAAATACCTACGTCATTAAGAATAACAATGGCAGTATCAGCATTGATGGCTGGTTGGGCGCACTGGTCATACTCTTTGTGCCATTACTGGCCTGGATTGTCTATGAAGTTGCGGATTGGAGCAACGACAAGTTCGAGGTCACTAACGACCAAATTATCGACCTCGATAAAAAGCCATTTGGAACCCAGACCCGCAGCGCCGCCCAATTGGAGAATATTCTGGCAACGGAGTACAAGCGCATCGGCATCCTGGGCGAAATCTTTAATTATGGAACTGTGTATATTACTGTCGGTGGCACCAAAATGGCATTTGAAGATGTCATGAATCCCGCCGCGGTTCAAACGGACATCGACCGCCGGCGCATGGCGCGCGTGGAGAAGAAGAACCAGGCTGCCGTGACAGCCGAACGCGAACGCATGGCGGAATGGCTGGCAACCTATCACAACAGCGCCGCAGAATTCCGCAGAGAAGAAGAGAAAAAGAATAATCCAAAACCAGAGTAAAATCGGGAATTCTCTATCAGATTTCGCGCTGAGCGGCAGGACGATGCTCCTCCGTCATGCAGTCGAAGCGCAGTTTAGCTTATAAAGGCAAAATTAACAAATGGCACTCCGTAAGATTGTTACTCTCCCAGAACCTGTCTTGCGCCGCAAGGCGCATGCAGTGACAAAGTTCGATAAAAATCTTCAGACGCTGATTGACGACATGGTCGAGACCATGCGCGAGGCACCGGGTGTCGGTCTCGCCGCGCCGCAGATTGGACTCTCGGAGCGGCTGATCGTGGTCGAATATTATGAGCGCGAAGAAGACGAAGACAAGGAAGATGCGCCCAAAAAGGTCTGGGCAGTTATCAACCCCGAAATCATCAAAGCATCCGAGGAAAAGATGCTTGGCGTAGAAGGCTGTCTATCCATCCCGAACATGGTTGGCGAGGTGGAGCGTCACGCCGCGATCCAAGTCAAGGGATTGAACCGTCACGGCAAGCCGATGAAGATCAAGGCGCAGGGCTGGCTGGCGCGCATCTTCCAGCATGAGATCGATCACTTGAACGGCGTCCTGTTCACCGATCGCGCCACGCGCGTCTGGCAGCCTCCTCAGGAAGTGGAACCCGAACAGGAAGTTTAGCCATGATTGAGCTCCGGCGATTGACTCAAGAGGATCTGCCGCGCCTGCGTCAATTTTGGAAGGATCACTGGGGCGATGAGTTCGTCGTCGGCCATGGCGTGGTTTATTACCCCGATGCGTTGGATGGTTTTGTTATGATGAATAGCGACGAATGGGTTGGCTTAGTCACCTATTTATTTTCTGGCGAAGATTGTGAGATTGTATCCATCGATAGTACGCGCGAAGGACAGGGCATCGGAACGAAACTGATAGATGCAACCGTGGCAGAGGCGCGTCAGCGGAATTGTAAGCGTATCTTTCTAGTGACCACCAACGATAACCTGAAGGCGCTGGGCTTCTACCAAAAACGCGGCTTTGAAATGGTGAAAATCAATCGCGGCGCGGTGAACGAATCGAGAAAGATCAAACCGAGCATCCCATTGATCGGAATGTACAACATCCCGTTGCGGGATGAGATTGAATTAGAAATACCATTGAAACCATAGTGCTCTAGCCGCCGTCCACGGCGGCGCTTAACAGGAAATACCTGCGCCGCGGACGGCGCAGCGAGCATGCATGTACCTCAAACACCTCTCACTTACCAACTTTCGCAACTTCACCCGCCTGGATATCGATGTTCCCCGGCGGGTTGTTGTGCTGGTGGGCGCCAATGCGCAGGGGAAGACCAGCGTGCTCGAGGCCGTGTACTTCCTGGCAGCGTTCACGTCCTTTCAGACCCATGCCGATCGCCAGATCGTCAATTTCACTGAAGCAAAAAATAATTCGCTAACGGTCACCCGCCTGATCGCGGAATATCAGCGCGGCAATGGCAGGCATCGCCTTGAAGCGCGTCTCATTCTGGAGCCGACCGGCGTGCTCAATGCGCAGCGCTTACGCAAGGAAGTTCTGCTCGACGGGGTCAAAAAACATGTCAGCGAGGTGATCGGTCATTTCAACGCAGTTATCTTTGTGCCGCAGATGTCGCAGATCATCGAGGGTGCGCCCGAGGAACGCCGGCGGTACCTGAACTTGGCCTTGGCGCAGTCCACACCTGGATACGCGCGCGTCTTGAGCGAATATAGCCAGGCGCTGACTCAGCGTAACGCGCTCCTCAAACTGCTGGGGGACCGAGGCGGCAGTGGGGACCAGCTTGAAGTCTGGGATGAGACCCTGGCACGCCTCGGTGCGCAGATCATCCTCTGGCGCATCGAAGCTGTCCAGCAGATGGAGCGCCTCGCTTCGCGCGTCCATAACGAGTTGACGCGCGGCACCGAGATCTTTCGCCTTTCCTATGAACCTGCTTTCGATCCGTTACCGAAACCGAATGGACAATTAGGATTGAGAATCAATACGGTGGTAGACCGCTCGGGCTTGGAGCTTAAAGGGATTCAAAACAGCTTTCGAGAGCGTTTGCGAGAACGTCGTAGCGAAGAGATCGCCCGTGGTGTGACAACAATTGGTCCACACCGCGATGAGTTGCGCTTCCTCGCCAATGATATTGACCTTGCCGATTATGGTTCGCGTGGACAAGTGCGCACGGCGCTGCTTTCCCTCAAACTCGCCGAGGTCAACTGGATGAAGGAACGCACCGGGGAATGGCCCGTGATCCTGCTTGACGAGGTGATGGCTGAGCTCGATGTAAATCGCCGCGCAGATTTGTTGAAATACATCGATGAGAGTGAGCAGGTGTTATTTACGACCACCGATTTGAATTTGTTCTCTCCGGACTTCGTGGAAAAAACCGAAGTGTGGAGAGTGGATAGTGGCAGAGTCGAAAAATGAGGAAGCATGTCACCCGAAGTGACACTGACCTTGCTCTATCCTTATCTGATCCCTTCCTCCGATCTGTTCTTGAAAAAATTGACTCACCCCATATTCTGGGTGTTGGCATTGTCGGAAGTTACGCGCGCGGGCAGGAAAGCAAATACAGCGATGTGGACTTTGACATCTTTGTCAGTCAAGTGCCCGAAAATCCTTATGACCGTTATACATTGCGCTATTGGGATAACAAGCTTATCAGCCTGAAATATGCCTTGCTCAATGACGAACGGGCTGCCTTGACCGATCCACGCCGCGCGATTTGGGCGGTTCCCGGCCTACGTGGAATGAAAATCGTCGTGGATAAAGATGGCTCGCTGGCTGCTTTGCAGCAAGCCGCCCGCCAGTTTGAGTGGACGTTGCTCCAGCCCGCTGCCGATAAGTTTGCCGCCGAAGAAATTATGGGCAGTGCCGAGGAAGTCCATAAGATACTAAATGGACTGGCACGCGGACATGAATCCACGGTCTTATATGCTACTTGGGGTTTGGTGAAAAACATGCTCGAAGCAGTCGCGGTGCAAAAGGGAATCATGATTGTTAGCGAGAACCGTTATTTCGATCTGATCCAGGATGCGCTCGGGCGCGACTCGAAATGGACGAATGCCCTCCGCACCGCCTGGGGACTTGACCCGGCCTCCTCGCAGTACCAGGCACGCGGTGTGGCAGCGTTGCGACTCTATCGCCTGAGCGCTGCGATGTTCGATGCGTTGATTCCCGAAAAACACCGTCAGGTCGTCAACACCACTATGCAACGAATTCAGGAGGCTGGATACTCATGAGTGAAGTCGTGAATCCTCTTGCCAGGCGCGCGGTCCAAATCCATGAGCGGTTGCTGGAATTCTATGGCGAGCCGATCTGGCGCAATCCACTGCCCGCAATCGATGAACTGGTCTCGACCATCCTTTCGCAGAACACGAACGATAACAACCGCGACCGTGCCTTCACTGCCTTGCGGGCGAGATTTGGAACCTGGGAGGAAGTACGCGACGCGGATGTCCTGGATGTCATTAATGCCATCCGTCCTGCCGGACTTGCCAATCAAAAAGGACCGCGCATCCAGCAGGTGCTGCGTTCGATCACCGAAGAACGCGGCAATTTAGATTTATCCTTTCTTGCAGATTTACCCGTTGCAGAGGCAAAAGCCTGGCTGATGAAATTTAATGGCGTCGGTCCGAAAACGGCTGCCATCGTACTATGTTTCTCGCTGGGGAAACAAGCCTTCCCGGTCGATACGCATATTTATCGCGTCACTGGCCGCATCGGTCTGCGCCCCCAAAAGATGACCGTGGAACAGGCGCACATGCATCTGGAGAGTTTGTTTCCTCCGGAAACCTATTACCCGGCACACTTGAACATCATCCGTCTGGGACGCGAGATCTGTACCGCACGAAAGCCCTATTGCGAGAAATGCCCTATTATTATGTTGTGTGATTATGGAAGAACGAGATTAGTACTCCCACAAGATTAAGTTGGAGGGCATCCTAAGCAGCACATTGAATGAATTGCCCTACAATTTTAGATTGACCGAGTACGAGCGACGGCAGATTTACCAGTCTCTCATCCATAATTATCGGTTATCCCCATCCCCTTGAATCTTGCCCCTCTCCAACCGGTCATATAACTTGGCGATGTTATATTCGGCGATCTCGTCGAGCGATAAATTTAGTTCGGTCGCGACTTGCGCGAGATACCAGAGCACGTCACCGAGCTCGGCTTTGAGCGCCTCACGCGTCTCTTCGCTGATCAGACCGTCCTTATCGCGGAATACTTTCTTGATCTTGCCCGCCACTTCTCCGGCTTCGTTCACTAACCCTAAGGTGGGATAAATGACAGCATGCCCAATCGCGGGATAAGCGGCGGTTTTACGTGATTTAGTTTGGTAGTCCTTAAAGTCCATAGATTCTCTCAGTATGTGGAATAAATATGGGTATGTCAATTATTAATTGATGTAGTTAACTCTCGCCACCACGCATCTTTTTCTCCCGGCACAAAGGGAGTGTAAAGGGTCAGCCGGTCAGCGATTCCATCATAACGTTGTTTTAATTCTTCGACCAAGTTGCCTTCGTTTGCGACCACAGCAAATTCATTTAACATCTCATCTGTAATCAGCATTGGCATTTCCATCCATTCGCCTTTTGCTGCGTGCAACGATAATTTCTCTGCCACATCTCTCCAGCCATGCAACTCCATGACGGCGCGATAAGAAGGCGTGGAGGCATAGAATGAAACCTGGGCACGGGCGAAATTCATATCCTCCGGCGTGGATGCAACAAACGCTGTAACAGAAATTGAAATATCTTTCCGGGTTCGGCCCGCTTTGGTCGCACCTACCTCGATTGCCGGCAGCATCACTTCTTTTAGATATCTCACACTATGAAACGGATGGACGTGGAATCCTTGGCATAATTCTCCGGCTAGTTTTGCAAGGCCTGTATTCACTCCCGCAATATAAATAGGAATATTTGGATGCTCAATCGCACCTGCATTGAAAAATGGAGACATCAATGTAATCTTGTAATAGCTGCCGCGATAATTTAGCTTTGTCCCGTGCTGCCAGCAGTCCCAGAAGGCGCGGATGACTTCGATCTGCTCACGCAATTTTCCGGTTACCGACTCGGGCCAGGGTTGACCGAATCTCCGCTCAACGTGCGCCTTGACCTGTGTACCCAGCCCCAGGATAAATCGTCCGTTGGATTGGTCGGCGAGGTCCCAGGCAGTGTAGGCGATATTCGCTGGTGAACGGGCAAAGGACACGGCGATCGCTGTCCCGGCGCATAGACGCGTGCTATGTTCAGCGATCAACGTGCAGGGCAGGAACGGATCGTGTTGAGTCTCCTGAGTCCACAGCGCGTCGAATCCAATTTCTTCCGCAGCTTTTGCAATCGCGGGAACATCTTTCAAACCGACAATAGGAAGTGCAGCATCGAATTTCATAATCCCTTCCTGGAGGCAAATCTCTAGTCTCCCAAAAGATAGGCCATGATCCACTTCGTCGTGGCGACCAAGCCATCGAGATGAGCGCGCTCGTAGTTATGCGAGGCGTCAATACCAGGACCAATCAAGGCCAACGCTACATCCCCACCGGCGCGCCAGAACGCTTCTCCATCCGAGCCATAGAACGGATATACATCTGTCTTGTAGGGAATACCATGTTGTTCGGCGAGCGCCCGCATCTTTCTATTCAAGCCCTCGTGATAGACACCACTGCTGTCCTTGATACACAACGTCGCATGGAATTCATCTGATTCCTGGCCGCGGCCCACCACTGCCATATCCACTGTCAGCAACTCCACCACGTCGGATGGGATGCCCGCCGCCGCGCCATGACCGACTTCCTCGTAATTGGAGATGTGGAAATACACTGTTCGCGCCGGAGCGATACCTGCTTCCGTCATGGATTGGATCGCGGCGACGATGTTGGCCACGCACGCCTTATCGTCGAGGAACCGTGAGCGGATAAATCCGTTCATCACTTCAACACGTGGATCGAACGCGACGCAATCGCCAATGTTGATTCCAAGTTCGCGCGTCTCCTGCCTGGAGCTTGTGCGTGCATCCAAACGGACTTCCATATGCTCATCATTACGCGGCGTCTCGCTTCCAGCTGCACCGTAAATATGACCCGATGCTGTATCCACCAGTACCGAGCCGCG
>DATHUN010000725.1:0-5949 GCA_035462205.1 Anaerolineales bacterium | reverse complement strand
TAGGCTGGTTCTTTCGCTACTGCGGTGGTGTCCTCGTGGAGCGGAAGAAGTCGACCGGGCTGGTGGACCAAATGGTCAAGGTCAGCAACGAATCACAGAACTTTATCCTGACGATCGCTCCCGAAGGGACCCGTCATCACGTCGCCGAATGGAAGCGCGGCTTCTATCATATTGCCCAAGAGGCTGGGATCCCGATTGTCATTGCGGTGGTGGATGGCAAATATAAGACCGTTCATATTGGCCAGGTATTTCAGCCCACCGGAGATATTGAAGCGGATATGAAGACTATTCAAGGTTTTTTCACAGGCATAGCCGGGATCAAGCCACGCAGAAAGTATATAACTCTGGAAAGCTAGTATTTTGAATCCACCTTTTATAAGGAACAATTATGACATCTTCTCTCGCCTCTACCCCTCCGATGGGCTGGAACTCATGGAATACGTTTGGCATCGCCATCAGTGAGTCGGTTGTCCGTGAGACGGCCGATGCGCTCCTCGCCGCCGGACTCAGGGATCACGGCTATAACTACATTGTTATCGATGACTGTTGGACGGTCAAGCATGGTAGAGATGGCAACGGCGATCTCATCCCCGATCCCGAGAAATTTCCAAATGGAATGAAAGCCCTAGCTGATTATGTTCACGATAAAGGCTTCAAGCTCGGCATCTATTCCGACGCGGCCGAACTGACCTGTGGAGGCTATCCGGGCAGTTTAGGCTTCGAAGATCAGGATGCTCATCTCTGGGCATCATGGGACATTGATTTTCTGAAATACGATTACTGTCACGCGCCGATGTTCAATCAGGCGATTGCGATCGAGCGTTATACGCGCATGGGCGAAGCGCTCCGTAATTCGGGGCGGGAATTCCTGTTTTCATTGTGTGAGTGGGGCAACCAGGCGCCACATTTGTGGGGACGACAGGTGGGTGGCCACATGTGGCGCGTCTCAGGAGATGTCTACGATACCTGGGTGAACCTGCAATTACCAAACTGGCAACCTTTGGGCATCGACACCTCGATCGACATTGCCCATGAGGTACATGCGCACGCTGGTCCCGGCGGATGGAATGACCTGGACATGCTCGTGGTCGGTCTGAAAGGCAAGGGACAGATCGCTGGCACGGGCATGTCATTCATCGAATATCAAACCCACATGTCGCTCTGGGTGATGGCTTGCTCGCCCTTGATGATCGGCTGTGACATCCGGAACTTGGACGCGGATACGGCTTCCCTTTTGATGAACCGCGAGGTACTGGATGTAAATCAGGACGCGCTCGGGATGCCTGCTCGGCGCGTCAAGCGAATTGGATCCTGTGAGGTTTGGATCAAACCACTTGCGGACAGGTCGGTCGCGGTCGCCGTGATCAACCGCGGATCGCGCACTGAAGAGCTGCCCGTCAAAGCTCGCGATATCGGCATGCTCGATACACCCAAGCTCGCCCGCGACCTGTGGCTGGGAGAGGATATCGCCGACTTCAAAGTAGACCTCCCCGTCACTGTTGCCGCGCACCAGACGATTTTGTTGAAGGTATCTGCTTAATTATGTCATTCTGAGCGGAGCGAAAAATCTCTATATTATCTCAGAGACCCTTCGCTCGCGCTCAGGGTGACATTCATATGGAAAGAATACATCCATGAATCTACGACCCTTTGGAAATACCGGCATGAACGTCTCCGAGATTGGACTCGGGGCCTGGCAGCTGGCAAACCCCGATTGGGGAGTGAACGATAAGAGCGAAGCATTGCGTATCATTCAAGCGTCGCTCGAAGCCGGATGTAACTTCTTCGACACCGCGCCCGGCTATGGCCGCGGTCGCAGCGAAGAGCTGCTCGGCGAGGGATTAAAACCTGTTCGCAAGGACATCATCATTTGCACAAAGTTTGGGCACACCGCCGAGGGAGAAACAAACTTTAATACTGAAGCAATCCGTCCCTCGTTAGAAGCAAGCATGAAACGATTGCAAACGGATTATCTTGATCTTGTCCTGATGCACAATCCGCCGCGTGAAATGATGGATGGCAGGGTAGCGTCACAGTATGAGGAATTCGAAAAGCTCAAAAGAGAGGGGAAAATCCGCGCTTATGGTGTTTCACTCGACTGGCGCGAAGAAGCAGAACTTGTCCTGGATACAACCAGGAGCCAGGCACTGGAGATCTTTTTCAACGCCTTATACCAAGAACCACTGCCTGCATTTCAAAAAGCGCAGGATCACGGCGCAGGCATCATTATCAAAGTGCCTCTCGATTCTTGTTGGCTTTCGGGACGTTACCGCACAGGCCATAACTTCGAAGATATCCGCAAACGCTGGCCACCAGAAGTCGTGAGGCGGCGTAGTGAGCTGGTGGAACAATTTGCCAAACTCGTTCCCGCGGGGACATCCATGACGCAGGCTGCGCTGCAATTTATTCTGGCCCAGCCGCAGGTTTCGACCATTATCCCCGGCGCAAAAAGTGTGCAACAGGCACTGGATAATTTTGCCGCGGCAAATAAACAACTGCCACCCGATATCATTCAAGCCATCCATGACTTGTGGAAACGCGAGCTCGAGAGCGAACCACTTCCTTGGTAGAGGAAAGAGCGACCACGCGGTCGCTCTCCTTTTTATGTAATATGTAGGTCAGGCTGGAAGCCTGAGGATTGCTGTAAGCTCAAAATATGACGGGGTTATAACCCGCCCTACCTCGCCTCTGTCATGGCATTCTTGAAATCGACGAGTGCCTGAATCGGTGTCGGATCGACCCCATATCCCATCGCGAGATAATATGCCATGTAATCGCCGAACAGGATCATCGTCCACATGTGAGCGAGCGGCGTATTGCCGCGCGCTTCGAAGAAATCGGTGTTCATTCCTTCAAGCATAAATGCTTTGCGAGTCAGATCAGAGCGTAGACGATTGCGCGGATGGTCGGAGGGCGCGCACAGAAAAAGGGTCATCGTATGGGCGTTGAGAGTCTCTTCAGGATTCTGAGTCCCCGCAAGCGTGTTGTGATCGGCCTCTGGCAGAAATTCAAAATTCGCGCCGGCCTTGGCAACTTCGTTGATCTGTCCCTTCCAGCGCCGGGCAACGACCGAAAGCAACCCTGAGCCCATGATCGTGACCCAGCGCCCCATCAATTGACCGGCATAACGTTTGGCGGGATTCTTCGCGGCGCGAATATCGGCTTTGAGATGTACTTGCGATTTCTTCATAGAAGCCACCGCATCATTCAACGCTTCTTTTTGATTGGGGAGAATTCCCAGACGTTCGAACATCGCCAGTAATAAACCGAACGAGAATCCCACCGCGGCGCGCGGCTGTCCCTTGTGCTCGAACGTCCACACCGGAATATTATTCGCTGTGGCGCGCTTGGCAAGTTCCCCACCGGTACTCACCACGATCATCCGCGAATTGGATCTTTGCCCGGCTGCAAAGGCATCGAGCGTTTCCTCCGTGTTGCCGGAATGGGATGAACAAATGACGAGGGTTTCGCTGCCGCGAGCATAGACAGGGAGTCCATAATCGCGATGAACGGAAACAGGCAACAGGGCGAGCGGACCGCAATAAGAAGCGAGCAAGTCCGCCCCGATTGCCGATCCACCCATGCCCGCGATCACCACCTGGCGAATATCCTTCCAATCGGGCAGATCCTGCTTCATGCCAAGCTCATACGCAGAAGCAAGCTGATCGGGCAAGTTATCAATCTCGCTCAACATGTCGAGAGTATCCAGTTTTTGGAAGTACTCTAAATCATCAAGATTCATCCGTCCTCCACAAGAGTAATATGGGTTGATTCTACAGCAAAGACCGGGAATTTTGCATTGAATTTGTCAGGGAAGTTTTAATGTTTTGCACGGAACCAGCGCGATGATTAGGTGTACGCAACCTAGCCACATCATGACAGGGGTCATGAACAAGGAGGCACCATGTTCAGGTGGAAAGTGCTCAGCATGGTTATTGTACTGGGAATGTTATTTTCTCAATTTGCTGCGCCAGCGAGGGCAGCAACTTGTAATTCAGCACAATTTGTATCCGATCTGACAATCCCGGATGGATCGACATTTTCGCCCGGGACCGGCTTCACCAAGAGCTGGCGATTGCTCAACAACGGCACCTGCACATGGACAACCTCGTACAGCTTGGTCTGGGTGGCTGGCGACCAAATGGGCGCGCCCTTGAAGCTCAATCTTCCCGTCAGCGTGCCGCCCGGTAAGATGTTGGATCTGGCAGTGAAGTTAACCGCGCCATCTGCCGCCGGGCATTACAAAGGTTTGTTCAAGCTCAGCAACCCAACCGGAGGACAATTCGGGATTGGGAATGCCGCCACTGAGGCATTCTGGGTGGATATCAATGTAGTCGATCTCAGCTCAGTCATCTATGATTTTGTTGCCAACGCACCATACGCGCAGTGGAAAAGTGGTGCAGGGATATTGCCATTCCCCGGAACCAGCGGGGATTTCCGCGGCTATTCCTCCGTGCTCAATACTCCACACCTCGAAGACGATTCGTATGACACCGCGGCAGGCTTGCTGACAGTCCCACAAAATAGACTCAATGGATATATCCAGGCAACCTTCCCGGAATTTGAAATTCAGTCGGGCGACAAACTGCAAACGTTAGTCAACTGTGAGTTTGGCGCGACGGGTTGTTACGCCACATTCCGTATCGATTATATTTTAACGAGCGGCGTGCAAAAAACATTATGGACGTGGAGGGAAGCCTACGACAAACACTTCTACCGCGCCAATCTGGATCTGAGCGCGCTGGCGGGGCAAAAAGTCCGTTTTGTCTTCATGCTACTCTCCAGCGGATCCGCAGCCGGCGACCGCGCCATTTGGGGATCGCCGCGCGTTATCCGCAGTGGAGCAGGCCAACCGCCGGCGCCTCCGGCCACGTTGACGCCCCTGCCACCATTGACGCCGACCACCACCCCGTTCGCTTCGCCGCCGCCCACCCTGCAGCCAGCCGGTTGTGATAAGGCCTCCTTCGTCACAGATGTGACTGTGCAGGATGGAGCGATCTTTGCCCCTGGGGCAGCATTTACTAAAACGTGGCGATTGAAAAATGTTGGCGCGTGCATTTGGACGACCGCCTATAAACTTGTCTATTACAGCGGCGAACAAATGAGCGCGCCGACCATGGTTAACCTGCCCTGGGGCGCCGCGTACGGCCAGACGGTAGACATCTCCGTGAACATGGTCGCTCCATACGCAGCCGCGAAATATCGCGGCTATTGGATCCTTGCCAACGCCAATGGACAATTCTTTGGCATCGGTGCGGATGCGTCCAAACCGATCTGGGTGGAGATCAACGTCGCCGGCGATTCGCCAGTCAATTACGCCTATTACGATTTTGTCACCAACGCCTGTTCGGCAGAGTGGAAGAATAGCGCTGGCATCCTGCCCTGTCCGGGCACGAACGGCGATGTACGAGGCTTCGTGCTCCCATTAAATCCTGCCAAGCTGGAAGATGGCTCCACAAACGCGCCCGGGCTCCTAGCCTTCCCACAGAACAGATACAACGGATACATCCAAGGATATTATCCAACGTTCACCGTCGAATCGGGCGATCGCTTCAAGAGCGCGGTCAGCTGCGAATTTGGCTCGAGCTGCTATGTGACATTCCGCCTCGATTACTTGACCGCGACCGGCTCCGTCGGCACCTTCTGGCAGTGGCGTGAACAGAGCGATGGAAGATACAACACTGTCGACGTGGACCTGACCCCCCTTGCCGGGCGCAGCGTTCGCTTCATCCTCACCGTCCTGGCTACAGGATCCGCGACCAATGACCGCGCCGTATGGTCGTCGCCGCGCATTATGCGCACAGCCACGCCATCAATAGCCAACTGGCTTACGTACACGAATCCACAATACGGATTCCAGTTCAAATATCCACCGCAGTCACAGATCCTAAATCAATCTGCCAATTACACGAAGATAAACCTGCCAATTGCAACAGGAACCAACCTGGT
>DATHUN010000724.1:0-14552 GCA_035462205.1 Anaerolineales bacterium | reverse complement strand
GGTGGGACGGGCGCGTGTGATCAAAAGATAGGCGGCTTCTCCCATAAGAAGGATGGCGAGCAAGATCGCAAGAGGTCTTTGCCAGGGAAGCACTTCTGCCCGGGGCAGACTTTCGGCACCGAGCAGCATGATCACGAACAGGAATAAGACCATGATCGCGCCTGCGTACACAGTGACCTGCGCCATAGCAATGAACGGCGCACTGAGGAAGAGATAGAACACTGCCACCGTAACAAAGTTCAGCACGAGGAATAGTGCCGAATAGATCGCGTTACGGCTCATCAGCATTCCGAGCGCGGTAGCGATGGCGATCAATGCAAGCACGAGGAAGGTAATAAGGTCAAGGGTCATAGGCACTCTAAGCATTTACACTTTTCCATTGACAGTCTATAAGCCGATGGAAATTGTAATTTGTCAATCGGTCGGATCTTTCATGTCAGGCACGGACCGCCTGTCGTAAATACCAGGTTGGACTTTTTGCGGCGTTGTCATTGCCTGGTCGGGCACAGGTTCCAGGAGCATCTCTTTGGTATAGATCGCGGCGCGGCGGTCGTAGAACGAAAGCTCATAGTTATCGCCGAGCACGATTGCTTCGGTAGGGCAGGCTTCTTCACAGAATCCGCAGAAGATGCAGCGGATCATGTTGATTTCATACGTAGAGGCGTAACGTTCTCCGGGGGAGAAGCGCCGCTCATCCGTATTTTCGGAGGCTTCCACAAAAATCGCATCCGCCGGGCAGGCTGCCGCGCAAAGCGAGCATCCGATACATTTCTCCAGACCATTGTCATAGCGCTTCAAGACGTGACGCCCACGGAAGCGTTGACGTACCTGCCGTTTCTCTTCCGGATATTGAACCGTCACCGGGCGTTCGAACATCATCTTGAGAGTGGTCCACAAACCCTTCCCAAGTTCCACAACCGGATCAAGCACGCTCATAAGCTTTTCTCCTCAATTCACGGTAAACCATCACAACAGTAAATAAACCGACAATAATCGAAATTACCGGGATTGCCCAGAAAAATAATACGTTTTTATATAGTTCAAAGAGCAAAATCCCGGTGGCAGTAATAAAGGTAATCGCTAGTGAAAGGGGCAACAACACCTTCCAACCGAGCGCCATCAGACGGTCATAACGAATTCGTGGCCAGGTGGCACGTACCCAGATCATAAAGAACAACAAAGCGACCACCTTCACGAACAAATAAATCGGTCCCAACCACCAGAAGTGATCGACACTGAGAAACGTGTCTTTCAGGAACCAGAATTCACGATAGCCACCAAAGAACAATGTCGCCGTGATCATCGAAATCACGATCATCTTTTGGTATTCGGCCATGAAGAATAAGGCAAACTTCATGCCGGAATATTCCGAGTGATACCCGGCGGTCAGCTCCTGTTCCGCTTCAGGCATATCAAACGGAGCGCGGTTAACCTCTGCCAGCGTAACGATCAAAAACACCAGTGCGCCCACAGGTTGCACAATCACATACCAGGCGTCGCGCTGTGCATTGATGATGTCATACAGATTCATCGAGTTTGCCAGGATGATGGCGGTGACGAACATCAGTCCCAGAGATAGCTCATAGGAGATCATCTGGGCCGAGGACCGCAAGCCACCGAGCATGGCATACTTGTTATTCGAAGCCCAGCCAGCCAGCACGATGCCATAGACCGCAATGGAGGCAATCGACGCCAGGTACAGGACCCCCACATTGATGTCTGCCACCGCAAGCTGGATCGTGCGTCCAAACATTTGCACCGGCGGTCCAAACGGAATGACGGCTGCAATAATGATGGAAGGGACCATCGTAATCACAGGCGCCCAGAAGAACAGGATTTTATCTGCCTTGGCAGGCACCAGCTCTTCTTTGAAAATCAGCTTCACGGCGTCGGCAATCGGCTGAAATAAACCCTGTGGTCCGGCACGGTTCGGGCCGATGCGAGATTGGATGCGTGCTAACGCCCGGCGTTCATATAACGTCAGGTAGGCGAAGCCGGTCAACAGGGCGAAGATCACGATCACTGATTTGATAAACCATTCCAGCCAGAGAGTCCAATCGGATAACATCATTTCACCTTTTCGGCCGCCGTAACTGTGACAGACACAGGCTCTTGAATGGCAAAGCCCATGTCACGTGGGATCAACGTAACACCGACAGGAATCATATTATCCACTTTCACCTTTGCTTCCGTGCCCGTACCATTGAAACTGACCATTACCAGTTCGCCGTCCTGCACGCCCAATTTCTGCGCTGCATCGGGATGAAGGGAAATCGTCGGTCCACCGATCCACTCCCGCAGCAAGTGAGCCGACATCATGACCGTTGTACCGCGGTCATACAGCTTATTGAAGGGGACCGCCAGCAATTCATCTTTGGAAGGACGAGGTACTGCCTGCTTCTGAACTTTGGGGATGCTGACCGTCTCCCCGCCTGACGCGGCGACGAAAAGAGTTGCTCCCATGCCATGCTTATTCTCATACGTGGTGCCACCATAGAACAGATCCGCTCGCCCGACGATCGGCCATTGCGGTCTGAGTTCCATGAGCTTGGCATAGCTCAAGCCTTCGAACGATTTCACCGATCGGGCGATCCGTTCAAACACTGAGGACGCCATCATCCCTTCGAGCTCTATTCCCATCTGTTGGGCGATCAGAGCGGTGATGGCATAGTCAGGCTTTGCTTCGCCTGTCACCGGCACCGCGGGATAGAAGCGCTGTACGCGTCGCTCGCCGGAAGTGAATGTCCCTTCGCGTTCGGTGAAGGCTTGTGCGGGAAGAACAACATTTGCAATTTCAGTCGTGGCAGTTGTCATCACATCCTGCACAACTACAAAGGCTGCAGTTTTGAGCGCTTCTGCTAATTTCGGATCATCATGGACAGGGTCCACGCCAACCAGGTAAACAGTCTTGCCCGTGAGCGCTTGTGGCAGGTCTTCTGCGACCTGGAAACCCAGCTCCCATGCTCCCTGGTCATTTGCCCGTTCCCATACGCCGATCAATCCATTGTTGGGCTTGCCAGCGCGGTTCGTATCCTGGAATAAGCTTGCGCAGGCCGAAGCGAGATTTGCAGTTCCAGAAACTCCAAGTCCATCGCTTCCGAAGAAGATGACAGTGTTCTCGGCATTTAAGAATGCATCCCCCACCTTGCCTTTATGCCCAAGATCCTGAACGGACTTTATTTCCTCGCCATAGGCATAGCGTACAACGTAGGAAGCGAAGCGATCCAGCTTGGTCTCACGCGCATTCAACACGATCAAAGTCGCGCCGCGATCGGCAGCTTGTTTGACGCGCAGATACCAGATCGGCGCTTCCTGGTAAAGATCGGAGGCGACGACAACGATGGTCGTGCCCGCACCCATCTCTTTGAAATTCGTGCTGGCGGTGATTCCGACCTGCGATGTCAATTCACCACCACCCATGCGGGAATAGAGGTAAGCGTTCCCGCCAGACTGGTCCGCCAGCGTCTTCAGATTAAACAGGTCTTCATTCGAAAGGCGACCTGACGCCAGGACGACAAAATCCTTGCCTGCGTTCTTGAACTGATCGGCAACTAGCTTTGCCGCATCGTCCCAAGAGGCCCGGTTCTTGTTGACAATCGGGTGGGACAAACGCTTTTTGCTTTCTGCGTAGTGATAGGCAAAGCGTCCCTTATCACAGATCCAGATCTCATTGACTTCTTCATTTTGTCGAGGCATGACGCGCTGCACGGTAATATCACCATTTTGCTTTGGATCGCGTCGTGTGTTCAATGTAGTGTTGCAGCCCACCGGGCACTGTGTACAGATCGAAGCCTGCGCATCCATTTCCCATGGACGCGCTTCAAAGCGGAAGTCTCTAGTCGTCAGCGCACCGACCGGACAAATGTCGGTAGTGTTCCCTGAAAAAACGGAATCAAAACCGGGGTCTGAGAACGAGACGATTCTCATCCCGCGCCCGCGGTCATCGAAGCCGAGCACCGCGTCACCGACGATCTCATCCTGAAAGCGGATACAGCGGGCGCATTGGATGCAACGCTCCTGATCCAGCGTAATCAAATCACTCAGTGGCACATGCTTGCCAAGGTGCAGTTTTTCGTCAAAGAGGAAGCGACTCTTGCCGGGTCCAAAGGCAATCGTCAGATTCTGCAACGGACATTCACCGCCTTTATCACAGATCGGACAATCCAGCGGATGCGAGGTCAACAAAAATTCAATCGTTCCCTTTTGACCATCGAGTGCCTTCTGTGTATTCGTGCGAACGACCATGCCTTCTTCAACCTTATTGGTACAAGAGGTCTCCAACTTGGGCAGGAACTGGATCTTGGGTGCGCCATCTTCCATCACGATCTGACCGGTGGCGCGATCGCGCACAGGACGGCCAATCTCAACCAGACACATGCGACACATGCCAACCGGCTCGAGCTTGGGATGATGACAAAAGACGGGGATATCAATACCGATAACTTTCGCGGCTTCGGGGATTCCCGTTCCTTCGGGGACCGTGATCTGCACGCCGTCAATGGTAAGGGTTACCTGTTTTGCCATAATTCTCCTACCTCACCTTGGAGCCTTCCATAATCGGGAGAGGTGAGGGCTGTACAGCTTTTTTGAAGTCCTCGGGGAAGCGCTCGATGCCCGTGACCACCGCCATCGTGGAAAATTCGCCAAGCGCGCACAGACACTTACCCTGGATTTGTTTTGCCACGTTCAGCAGCAGGTCCACATCACCGGATGTGCCGCGGCCTTCATGGATGCGATCGATAATATTCATCATCCAATAGGTACCTTCCCGGCAGGGTGTGCACTTGCCACACGATTCATGCTGGAAGAAGTGAACGGTCTTATTGACCAGCCAATCCAATGAAACGGTATCATCGATCACGATCACGGATGCAGAGCCCAGGTCGCTGCCTAATGTACGAACCGAACCATAATCCATCGGCGTATCGAGAACCTTATCCTCGTGCACAATCACTAATGAGGAAGAAGCGCCCGCTGGCATAATCGCTTTGACAGCACGCGAGTCCTGGACACCACCGCCATGGGTATAGATCAACTCACGGAAGGTGGTACCAAACGGCAGCTCGTAATTGCCCGGCTTGCGGACTCGACCCGAGAGGGAGAAGATCTTCACACCCGCGGTATCTGCAGTCCCCATGGACTTATACCAATCCGCACCATTGCTGAGGATGAGAGGCACGTTGGTAAAGGTTTCTACATTGTTAATGATGGTCGGCTTGCCATACAAGCCATAGGAAGGCGGGAACGGCGGACGAACGCGTGGCATTCCACGTTTACCTTCCAGCGATTCCAGCATCGCCGTTTCTTCCCCACAGATATAAGCGCCCGCACCAAGGTGCGTGTACATGCGCAGCGAAAATTCACCGCCAAAAAGTTTGTCGCCGAGAATGCCTTCTGCTTCCATCTCCGCGATCTTCTCGTCGAGCAAGGTAGCCAGCTCCCAGAATTCGCCGCGCAAATAAATATAGGCAACATTTGCACCGACAGCATAGCAGGCAATCGCCAGTCCTTCCAAAAATTGGAATGGATTGCCTTCCATAATTTCGCGATCCTTGAATGTACCCGGCTCGGATTCATCCGCGTTGGCAACGACGTAATGTGGCCAGTTCTTGTTATCAATAAAGGACCACTTCGTTCCCGTCGGGAATCCCGCGCCGCCGCGTCCACGTAAGCCCGAGTTTTTAACTACATCGGTGACCTGGTTCGGCGTCATCTTTGTGACCGCGTTCTTGAACGCCTCAAAGCCGCCGTTCTTTTGATAGACACTGAACGTACCGATGTCATGGATCTCGCGATGTCGAAGGAGGATATGTGCCATGATTATGCCTCCCTCATTGATTTTTTCAATACGGAGATCAATTCCAGTGTACGATCCACGTTCATATTCTCATGGTATTTGATGCCATCCGGTCCCTGTGTCTGGAACATGGGCGCCTTATCGCAGGCCGCGAGACAGGTCACGGCTTCAAGGGTAATAAAGCCATCCGCAGTCGTTTCACCGACTTTAATTCCCAGATTGTCGCACAGGTTCTTCATAAATTCATCGGCACCGCGCAGCGCACAAGGAAGATCGGTGCAGACCTGCATGTGATATTTGCCGCCTTTTTGGTCGTGGTACAACGTGTAAAAGCCGACAATTTCTGCTACATCTGTTTCACTAATATCAATCAGCTGGGCAACATCTTTCATGGCAGCTTTGTTGATGTAGCCTTCTTCTCGTTGCGCCAGATATAGTAACGGCATAACCGCCGAACGTTTATGTTCCGGCGGATATTTGGAAAGAATTTGTTTTACTTCATTCGGGTATTTTTGCTCAAGGCTCATCGGTCAATATCTCCGAGCACAATATCAACGGACGCAAGAATAGCAACCAAATCGGCAACCAGGTGCCCTTTTACAATCTTGGGGAGCACCGACAGGTTATCAAAGGAAGGAGTCCGCCAGTGACAGCGATACGGCTTGGGTCCACCGTCCCCTTCCAAGAAGACACCTAATTCTCCGCGCGGCGATTCGACAGCCTGGTACACTGATCCCTTCGGCGCATTGAAGCCTTCCGTCCACAGCTTGAAGTGATGGATCAACGCTTCCATGCTGACGCCCAACTCCGAGCGCGGCGGGGGGACGAACTTGCGGTTGTCGCTACGGACGGGTCCCATCGGCATCTTGTTCAATGCCTGGTCGATGATTTTTAACGACTCGCGCATCTCTTGCACGCGGACGATATAGCGTGCATAGGTATCGCAATCATCGCGGACCGGCACATTGAAGTCGTACTGCTCATATCCCATATAGGGACGCGCCTTGCGTAAATCCCAATTCACACCCGAAGCACGCAGCATTGGGCCGGTCACACCATGCTGCAGGGCGACAGCCGGATCCAATTTGCCGATCCCCAGCAGTCGATCCAGGAAGAGCGGGTTCTTGGTCAATAAATCTTCATATTCGTCGATGCGCTTTGGCATGATTTTGAGAAAATCGCGCACCGCGGCTTCAAACTCCACTGGCACATCGCGCCACACACCACCCGGTCGGATGTAGGTAGTCATCATGCGCTGCCCCGAGATCAATTCCTTGATATCGAGAATCATCTCGCGCTCGCGGAACGCGTACAGGAACATGGACATAGCCGCCAAGTCCAGGCCGAATGTACCGATCCATACCAGATGCGAATTGATACGCTCCAACTCCGCCAGGACCACACGGAGGGCTTGCGCCCGTTCCGGCACGTCCAAGCCGACCAGCTTTTCGATCGCCATACAATAGACAAGATTATTGCCGAGGTTATTCATGTAATCGAGGCGATCGCTCATCACTTCCGCTTTGACATATGTCTTGGCTTCGATGTTCTTTTCGACACCGGTATGCAGATACCCGATATCGGGGATGGCACTCACAACCGTTTCGCCATCCAGCTCCAGCAACAGGCGGAGCACGCCATGGGTTGAGGGATGTTGTGGACCCATGTTCAACAGCATGGTCTCCCCCGTCAGGGCGCGCTCCGAGACAAGATGTTTATAAAGATCTATGCTAACTTCTTCCAGTTGAGACATATTTATTCCTTTGCGTAGTATTTACGCAAATTAATATCGTCAAAGTTGAACGTAAACTGTACCTCTTCATAGCCGAGCGGAAAATCCTTGCGCAGGGGATGCTTGCCTTTCCAATCCTCGGGCAACAAAAGGATGCGTGGATCCGGATGTCCCACTGCCCTAATCCCGAACATATCCATCAGTTCACGCTCGCGCCAGTTCGCCACTTCATATACACCGGTCGCGGTCGGGATCTGAGGGTCGGCTCCATTGACCGGGACGCGCAACTGCAGGGATAGATTTTTCGCCAATGATGTCAATTGATAAATCACATGAAATCGCGGTGACATCTGCGGAAGATAATCTACAGCGGTCATCGCAGAGAGCAACTCAAAGTCATATTTATCGCGCAGAAGCGTCAGCGCTTCGACAATCTGTTCCGGATTGACGAAAACATGGACTTCGTTGCGAAATTCCTCGAGCGAAACACTGAATTTCTCCTGCAACGCTTGAACGATTGGTTCGAGTTTTGTATCCATATATCACTATCCTTGTGTAGAAGAGAGCCCTCTACGCGGATTTCGTTTGTACTACAACATCCTTGAACTTATCGCCCTTTACCTTTTCGTACAACGTCACCACACCATGGATCAATGCTTCCGGGCGCGGCGGACAACCTGCTACATATACATCGACCGGAACCACTTCATCCACGCCCTGAACCAGCGAGTAATTGTTGAACACCCCCGTACAGGATGCACAATCACCCATCGCGATCACCCACTTCGGCTCGGGCATTTGGTCGTACAAACGGCGCAGGACGGGCGCCATTTTGCGCGACAGGCGTCCCGCCACGATCATCAAATCCGATTGGCGCGGACTCGCGCGCATCAGTTCCATCCCGAAGCGGCTCATATCATAATGTGCAGCCTGCGCGGCCATCATCTCAATGGCGCAGCAAGCCAATCCAAACAGCATCGGCCACATGGCATTCGTGCGCGACCAGTTTACTAGGTCTTCCAATTTGGTGGTCACCACGCCCATATTACCGAGTTTTTGCTCTATTCCCATTCCAAAGCTCCTTTCTTCCAGGCATACACATACCCAACCAATAAGATAACAATAAAGATGATCATCTCGACCAATCCAAACAAACCGAGCTGGCGAAATGTAATCGCCCACGGCAGGAAAAAGACGACTTCGATGTCAAACAGGATGAATAACACAGCCACGAGGTAAAAGCGAATCGGCATGCGCCGTGTCCCTTCGCCGTAGGGGTTCATGCCTGATTCATAAGGCATGGACTTTGCTGCTGAGTCTTTTTTCGGTCCGAATAATGTCCCCAAGCCAATCGCGATCAATGCTACCAATGTCGCGAGAACGATCATTAACCCTATTGCAACATACTCGAGCATTCCGACACCTCACATAGTCCCAGTGTTTTTCGGGAAAACGCCCAAAATGGACGGTATTTGTGCTTCTTGGCACGTATTCGGCGTAGTATAACATATCAGACTTTGAAGGGCTAGAGAAAGTGTCACTTTTCACAAAATTTATGATATTGGTTATATTGGATAAAAACACTGAAATTAAAAAGATAGGTCACGTTTGAAACGTGACCTACAAATTTATCCCAAATAATCTCGTAATTGTCTACTGCGTGAGGGATGCCGCAATTTCCGCAAGGCCTTCGCCTCAATCTGACGTATCCGCTCGCGCGTCACCTCGAAGAAGCGACTGACCTCCTCAAGGGTATGGTCCTTGCCATCTTTCAAACCAAAGCGTAGTTCCAGCACTTCCCGCTCGCGCTCCGAAAGAGACGTCAATGCGCTTTGCACTTGTTCCCGCAGCATCTGGCGAGCAGCCGCGTCGATAGGTGAAAGAGTATCTTCATCCGGGATGAAATCGCCGAGCGAGCTGGATTCCTCGTCCCCCACCGGACCATCAATGGAGACCGGTTCTTCGGCGGAACGCAGGACACGGTCGATTTTTTGTGTCGCGGTTTCCAATCTGCGCTGCAAATCGGGAGGCAGCGGTTTCTCTTCCGAATGAGCACGCAGAATCGCCTGCACATCCGAGGCTGGAAGATAACCTACTTCCAATGCTAGCTCTTCTGTGGTGGGGTCGCGCCCCAATTCCTGGGTCAGCATGCGCTGTGTGCGCAAAATGCGGGTGATCGATTCAAACAAATGAACAGGGATGCGGATCGTGCGTGCCTGTTCGGCGATCGAGCGGTTAATCGATTGGCGTATCCACCATGTTGCATAGGTACTGAACTTGAAGCCGCGGCGCGGGTCAAACTTGCCAACTGCGCGCAGCAGTCCCATCGTGCCCTCCTGGATCAGGTCGAGGAAGGAAATGCCGCGGCCCAGATATCGCTTGGCAACGCTGACGACCAGCCGTAAATTGGCAGAGGACAAGCGATCCTTTGCTTCCACCGCACGCATTTGCGCAGATTCAATCTCATCGAGCAATTCCTGGTCGGAGGGAAGATTGCGATAGAGCGTTCTCTGGTTAGGGAGCTGGCGCGTCTGGTTAATATGCCCCAGCAGCCAGCTAGCATACTTTAAAGGAAGCAGGTACAGGCAGAGAAAGACGCTGTATGCCTGGCGTGCGAGCTCGTTCCAAAGCTCATCGATGCCCCACAACCCATTATCCAGGAATGCTCGTAGATAGGAGGGCTGCTCCGATTCCCATCCGGCATGCAGCGCCTGGGATTCCGAAAGCATCAGCCCCAGGTCAGGCGGATCACGGTGAAGCTTCTCGGCATCCTCCACGAGGCGTTGCCAGGAGGTCAACAGGTCTGCAAGCAAGGCATGATAAATAGCGCACGTTGGGGTCATGTTTTTGCGTAGAGGATGGCGGCGATAGGTAATGACCAGCCGTCCGGCTTCGATCATGGTGGCGAGGCGGAACTCGCTGTCAGAATTCAACAGCTTAACCTGCCCGATATCGCGCAGGTACAACCGCACCGGGTCTTCCGATAATTCCGCCGCGACCTCCGGATTTTTCAGATCGATGATATCCTCATCGATGAGATCTTCCTCCTGTGTAAGGACGCTGATATCCGGGTCCCCCACTTCATCGATTAAAGCCATCTCCGGGAATCCATTTGTATCCTCCATCACAGCACTCTCCACGCCTTCATCAAGCTCTTCCAATTCGTCTTCGGCAATATTTGGAAGAGACTCTGGATCACTCTCTTGATGATTTCCTTTTAATTCTATGGGCGTTTCTTTTTTGAATGCCATATTCCCTTTCTCTCTACAAGACGAGCCTATAACTAAATGGTTACCAAAGCCTATTCGAGACGTTTTAATGACATTTTTCGTGAAGCCTGGTCGAGATCCCTCAAAAGCTTCGTATTCTGTAACACCAACTCATGGTAAGAAGAGGCGCGCCAATCTCCAGATTGGTAGGCTTCCTCCTGCAAAAAGCGTAATTGGTTGATATTTTCCCCGGCGGCTACCTTGCGCATTTTGATGACGCCGCGCAGCAATTCCTCCAAAAGCTTCTCATCCAGGCGCTCCATTTTCTCGGTCTGGGCGATCAGGTCCCGGGAAAGTCCCTGTAGCGATTCGGGGATGGAATTTATCACGAAATCGTGATGTTCGGCATTGTCCTGCTCCACCGATTCGCGGATCAAGCGGAACATCATTTGGTGGTCGGTGTATTCGAAATCCTCGGCAGTCAACGAGACCAATCCATACTGCTGTAATAGCCTGTCGAGCCGGTACAGGAGCTCGGGCCGACGGAAGAGAACACCGACAATGTATTCCTCGACCATTTTACTGGAGGAAACGGTCACGGCTATTTTTTGAGGGGTAACGACCTGGCTCTGCGGGCTTTGGATAGGCTTTGAAGTTCGCTTCGAGCGTGGGACCTCGGGCTGGGCGCTGACCAAGGCGCGCTCGTCCACTTTGAGCATACGCGCCAGTTGTTGACGGTACGTATCGCGCTCCAATGGATTGGGCAGATCCTCAATCAGCGGCAGAACTTGTGCCGCGATCTGGTTCTTCACCTTGGGATCATTCAGGTTCTGCCCGGCAGCCAACGTCTCCATGACGTGCGTGACAATTGGTTTGGCGTTTTCGATCAAGTTCGCCCATTCGTCGCGATTGCGGGCAACGATCTCATCCGGATCCAGGTTGTCGGGTAGGGCAACGACGCGCAGATCCGCCTGCAGGCGCGCTTCGTTGCGCAATAAGCCGCGCGCGTCGAAGTCTAGTTCGCCGGTCCGGTCCATGGCGGCGCGTGCCACATCCAAGCCGCGCAGGATGGCTCTCTGACCGGCGGTATCCGGGTCAAGGGCGAGAATAATCCGGCGGGTAAATTTTTTGAGCAGGCGCATCTGGTCTTCGGTTAATGCTGTGCCCATCGGCGAGACGACATTTTCATAGCCTGCCTGGTGCAATGCAATCACATCCAGATAGCCTTCTACGATCACGGCCTGGTCGGTGCTACGAATCGCTTTGTGCGCACGATCCAAGCCGTAAAGCAATCGTCCTTTCGAAAACAGGACGGTTTCCGGAGAGTTCAGAAATTTGGGAACATCATCCGGATCCACGATGCGAGCGCCGAAACCAGTCATACGGCGGGTGGCATCACGGATAGGAATCATGATACGGTTGCGGAAGCGGTCATAAAATCCGCCACTCTCGCGCTGAGAGACCAAGCCCACATCGAGCAGGTCGCGTTCCTTGTAACCGCGTTGGGTGAAATAGGTCAGAGCGGCATCCCACGATCGGGGGGCAAAACCGAGTCCAAAGGTCTCGATGGAAGCGTCGGTCAGTCCCCGCTTGTTGCGCAGGTAATTCAGAATCTCTGCATTCGCCATGAGATGGCGCCGGTAAAAAATGACCGCGTCTTCCAGCAGATTGCGAAGCTGCTGGTGCTCCTCTTTTTCTTGGGGTGTTTCCTTGCTGAAGGTAGGGACTTCCACCCCGGCGCGGGCAGCAAGTTGATCGAGCGCTTCCTTGAAATCGATATTCTCGCGCTTCATCACGAACTTGAAGATGTCGCCGCCCTCATTGCATTGACCAAAGCAGCGCCAGGTCCCGGAATCAGGCCAGACTACAAAGGCGGGTGTCTTTTTATTGTCATGGAATGGGCAGAAGCCGGTATAGTTCTTGCCGGCATGGCGTAGCTTGACGCCGGCCTCCGAAACAAGGTCAACGATATCGATACGCGCTTTGATTTCATCAATTGTGGACATACCACTCGGCTCTTTTATAATTGAACATGTTGAATGGATTGCAGGCTAAAGATCAAGGTTACATAGTTATGCGGCACTTTGTAAGGTGATTGAATTATAGGCAGGTTCGAAAATTTAGCAAATGTCCTGTGAGTGCATTCTTAGAAAAGAAAAGCCCCGCTGGCAAAATAATAACGGGGCAGTGTACACTGCCCCGTCACCATAAGTATGAGGCAGGAGGAGAACCCCACCTCATAACTAAACCAAGGACGTTCCATCGTACAAGCCTGGACGAATACAAGATCGCCAGGGTGAGGGCTGCTCAACCCCTCATTTATCCTTGCCACTTTCTGCATCCTCAGGACCCCAAATTCCGATTCTTATGTTCTTACTTTTGCCTCATTTCGCATTGCACTCAAATAGCGTGATCCCTTGAAGATGCCGGCCATGGCAACTCGATTCTTGCCCATGGACCCGCCCCGATCTAGCAAAATCAAATCGTATCATCCAGCGGCTATCGATTCGGACGGAATTCGATCCTGATATTACGAAGCTCATCCCAGAACTTTCGTAAAGCATCACCCAGCGCCGTCCAGTTAATCTGGATAATAGGTTGTTCTTTGGTCTCGTCATCACCGGTATTCGGAATAGTCTTATTGTTATTTGCAACCGCGGTGGCGGCCGTTGACGGTGTTGCCGTGACGATGACGACCTCATCCGAGTCGTTGTCAGAAGGTGCAGCGACAACCACGCCATTGTTCAAGCGGTTGACAAACGCGACTGCTTTTTGACGGGCATTCGGATCGACCGCAATCACAATCAAGATCAACAGCAATACAGCCAAAATTAGGTTTATTAGTCTCAAAACAACCTCCTTCGTTTTATAAAGAACACTTTTTAAGGAAGTGTATTCTTTCAAACGAAGGAGGAGAGGAGGCGTTATGAAATTGGCAAGTACTGATGCAAGCTTAAGAGCTTGCCATCGAAAGGGTTATGGCATTCCAGAAGAGGAATTGCTGGAAAAGTATCTATCCAGTTCAGGGATCGTCAATCCCACTTTGTGGAGCGAATTCTGCTGTGACTTCAAGACTTCGACGATACGCGTTTGGTTGTTCTGATTTTGTTCCGATCTGAACCGTGTCAACAGTTCGTTATAATCTGTCAGCACGCGTGCACGACGGGTCTCATCATTCGACACCGCCACATACTCATTGATGCGCCGATTGGAAAGCTGTAAGTCCGTCCCAAGAGGATCGCTGGAAACAGACCGCCAGATATGCTCGCTAGTCAATTTCCAGTTATAAAGCGATTGCCCCGGCAGTGCCCCCTGGGCAAAGACCGTATTGGTCATAATAAGTGTAAACATCAGCACAGCAACATTCAACGCTATGCGCCAGGGAAACGTCCATAGTCCGCGCTGCTGTGGCGGACTATTTTTCATGGCGTACTTCAGTTCAAGCTGAATACGTCCTTTTAAAAACGGGGACGGTCTGAGTTCCCGTCCACGTTTTAGTTCTGTGGCTGCCAATAAAATTGGCGCCATTTCTTCTGCATATTCTGGATAAACTGTTAGACATTCCTCGAACGAGGTGGCCCCCGTTGCGATTTGATCAACGCATGTTTCCAAGACAGCTTCGAAATCGTTCTCTATGTTCTCTAAATTCATATAGGTATCTTTTCTGCCAGTCGTTTGGCGAGGGCTTTCAGGCCTCTCATTTGTAATGCTCGGATCGCGCCTTCTCGTTTGCCGAGCTGCCGGGCGATCTCTTCATTCGACATCTCGTCTATAAACTTTAGTAATAGAACTTGGCGTTGATCATCGGTCAAAG
>DATHUN010000723.1:0-2265 GCA_035462205.1 Anaerolineales bacterium | reverse complement strand
CTGAGCGCGCTTGCACACGGGCTGAGCGCAATTGTCGCAGTCGTTAAGAAAGAGCTGGAAGAGGAAATGCAGCAAAGCAATAACTCCAAAGCGAAAGTAAGCCAATGACAAAAAGTCCGCCCGCCATCCGGGAAGAGATCCTGAGAGAGCTTGAGACTACTCGTACGAAGTTTCACCTGCAGCTCGATGCCCTTTCCGAAAAAGATTTCCAAAAGCAAAGCCTGAACCCAGGCTGGACAAACGGCGAAATCCTTGCACACATCACTTTTGGCTTTATTGTTATCAATGTGCTTTTACCAATGGCTCGTCTCTGGGGGAGATTGCCGAAGGGCTCCTCCAAATGGTTTGCCTGGTTACTGAATTCATTTACCGGCATTTTCAACTGGTTCAACATGCTTGGCGCACGGGGACAAGGGAAAGTATTCACACGGGAGCGGATCGGGAAAATTTATGACCGAGTTTATTTTTCGCTTCTGAAAAAAGTCAATTCCCTCCAAGATAATGAGTGGAACCGCGGCATGTATTATCCAACAAAATGGGACTCAAACTTCGATGAATTCATGACACTTGAAAAGCTTTTCCACTACCCCGTTACTCACTTCAACTTTCATCTGGAACAGATCGCACATTTGGTTGAGCAGTCGTAGTATCATCACCGCATGACGCTCGCCCAAGCGAATCATAATCGCGCACTTTTCAAAGAGTGGGTAACAGTGACGGAAATGTCATAAGAATTTTTTACCACATTTAGGTGGCCCAGTCACGCGCATGGCAAACGCTGCGGTCCATAGCGGGAGAGATGTGGTAGAGTAAAGAGCACAGAGAGGAATGAGCCCATGTCCGATCAGAACAGAATCATCGTAAGAAATGCCAGAGATCAAGATCTACCGGCCGTGGCGGAAATCGATGCGGAGGCATCCGCGCCGCATGGAACTGCCGAAAAGCCAGAAACGTTCCAGCACCGGCTGGAAGCCTTCCCGAATGGTTTTATTATCCTGGTGGCGGAGAATGAGATTGCCGCCTATGGCTGTTCGGAAAAATGGCTGGCGGTGCGAGAGACGGGCCTGGATCAAAATCCGTTCATCACCCACGAGCCTGACGGCCGAATCTTTTGTATCACCGGCATGGCTGTCAAAACGAAACACCGGGGACGGGGTTTTCATTCTCTGCTACTTGAGAAGCTGATCGAGATTGCCCACCTGGAAGGCTGCAGGCAAATTGTTATAGAAACTTCGGATGCGCAAGACGTTTATCGAAAACGAGGCTTCGAGACCATTCAAAATCGCACCGAGGGTGGAATTTCCATGGATGTGATGTCGCTCGATCTACCGTTTGCCGCATAAATCCCTCATCTGCGATTTGAGACTTATCCCATACAGCATGATAGGAATTCCATCCGTGCCTGAGGCAAGCGGTCGAATGCTAGAGCTGACGGCCAAGGATCGGTAATCCATGCTGCACGAGGTGGTGGCTGCATTGATCGTCCAATCGCGGAAGATTTTGCTGGGCCAGCGCGCGGCAAGCCGGGAGTTTTACCCGGGTGTCTGGGATGTCTTCGGCGGGCACGTGGAACCCGGCGAAGGGCACGAAGGCACATTAGTGCGGGAGCTGCAGGAGGAATTAGGGATCACGGCTACCGCGTGGAGGGTTCTGGAGACCATGACGGTCCCGCCTTCCTCCACTCCCCACGAAGCCTCGGACGTGCTGATCGTGCACCTGTTTTTGGTCACAGACTGGGATGGCACGCCGGAAAATCGCCAGCTTGAGGAGCACAGCGCGATTGGCTGGTTCTCGCTGGAGGAAGCGGTGCAACTGCGGCTGGCACATCCCAGCTATCCGGTGCTGTTTGGGCGCTACCTTAGCTCCGATCTTAAGGGCTAACATCCAAGCGACCCCGTTTCGTTACGGATTTATCGAGCATGCTCTTAGACAACAAACCCCGACATTCGATTCTTGAAAGAGTGATCCAGCGTCTGTGGACGATCGAGGACCATCCGCCCATCGAGCCGGACTGCTTTGTGATTCCATCCTACGCCTTGAGAGATCGTACCCTGCCGACGCTGCCGACCCGGGCAGAGATCGAGCTGGCCGCCGAATGGTGGAAACAGTTTCCGCGCGCCAAACTCATCCTGTGCACGGGAGATAATCAGGGACTTGGCATTCCAAACTCCACGGTCATGGCGGACTACGCGATTGGGTTAGGTGTGCCGCGCGAGAATGTGATCGAAGAAGATCGCTCACTCAACACCCATCAGAATTTACTCT
>DATHUN010000722.1:0-2253 GCA_035462205.1 Anaerolineales bacterium | reverse complement strand
TGAGTACTGCGGCGGGGACTGGCACCTCCACACCGAACCTTCAAATGGCGGCGGCAGAATTTGCCGGGGAGGGCGAATTCTTCTTCTACCCATTTGTCTCGCCCACCCTCGGTGAAGCCGGTGCAAACAAACCGTGGCTGCAACAACTTGCCGATCCCACCACGACTGTGATGTGGAATTCCTGGGTGGAGATCAATCCGAAGACAGCAGAAGAAATGGGCATCGACGACGATGATATCGTGCGCATTAGCAGCGAAGCCGGGGCGGTGGAAGCTTCTGTGTATAAGTATCCGGGTATTCGGCCCGATACGATCGCCATGCCATTTGGGCAAGGTCACACTGCCTACGGAATCTATGCTCAAGGGCGTGGTGTCAATCCGGCGGATCTCTTTGGTGCTCACTTCAATGAAGCGGGCGATCTTGCATATTCGGGCATGAAAGTGAAGGTCGAGAAAACAGGGAAGAAGCGCGAATTAGCCCGTATGGAAGGCAAACTGGGTGTTTACGGATTCACACAGGAAAAATAGGAGAGCTTAATGACCACTCTATTAGAAATGTCTGGTGCTACAAATCAAGCTCAAGAAGAAGGACCGGTTGGACGTTGGGGAATGGTCATAGACCAGGATCTCTGCACGGGCTGCCAGGCCTGTGTGGCGGCCTGTTCGATGGAAAACAATGTTCCGGTTGTGAGTGAAGAGGATTCAGGCTACGGCCGCTATATGCAATGGATCCGCATCGAGCGCTTATGGGAGAGTACCGAATATCCTGAAGTCAAGATGACCCCCTTCCAGCCGATGCTCTGCCAGCATTGCCACAATGCTCCGTGCGAGCCGGTTTGCCCGGTGTATGCTTCGGTGCACAGCTTATCGGAAGATCTTAATTTACAAGTCTACAATCGTTGCGTTGGCACACGTTATTGTGGCAATAACTGCCCGTATCAGGTGCGTGCTTTCAACTGGAGAGATTATCAGGACGAACGGGTTCACCCGGAACTGGTCACGCTACACAATCACGCCAACCCAGACGTGACCGTCCGCCGGCGCGGTGTGATGGAGAAGTGCACGTTCTGCATCCAGCGCATCCATAAAGCCGAGGATAAAGCCAAGTCGGAAGGGCGGGATGTGCAGGATGGCGAGTTCACGACCGCTTGCGCCCAGGCCTGTCCGACGAATGCAATCACCTTCGGCCGGCTGGATCAACCTGACTCACTCATCAATCACATCGCGGCAGAGAATCCGAGCCGCGCCTACCATGCACTCGAAGAAGTACGGACAGTTCCGCGCATCACCTATTTGAAGGGAGGCGTGTAATGGCAACAGTTACGAGACCACTTACCCGACCTTATGCGGAAGAGCATGAAGATCCGCGTGAACGTTTGATGCACGACCCGCTGCCGCGCGGTCAAATGAATGCCATGGTGATGGAAGCGATGCACGAGACGAGTCCGATCTTCTGGGTCGTCACGATTGTGCTGGCAGTCATTGTTGTCATTACTCTGGGATATGACTGGTATATCCTCATTATGGTAGGACAGGGTACGGCTGGTGTATTGCGCCCTGATTATTGGGGCGTATTCCTGGTCAACGTCGTTTTTTGGATCGGCATTAGTCATGCGGGGACTTTCATTTCTGCCATTCTGCGGGTATTGAAAGTCGAGTCTCGGCGGCCCTTCACGCGGGCTGCGGAATTAATGACAACCTTTGGCTTGGTGCAGGCTGGATTAAGCGTCTTTATGCACCTGGGGCGCGTCTGGCTGACGTACTGGATGTTCCCGATTCCGAATGAACGGCAAATCTGGCCCGACTTCCACTCGCCCTTGATGTGGGACTTGATGGCAATCACGACGTATTTGTTGTGCAGCACCATGTATCTGTTCCTGCCACTTATCCCCGACCTTGCCATGGCGCGCGACCGCACCAGAGGCGGCTGGCAGAAAGTCTTTTATCGCATATTGGCATTAGGCTTCCGTGGTACAGAGGGCGAGTGGAAAAATCTGACCACCGCGATGAACATCTTTGCGTTTGCGATCATCCCGGTCATGTTCTCAGTCCATACAATCGTGTCCTGGGACTTTGCGATGGCATCTCGCCCTGGTTGGAGTTCAACGGTCTTTGGTCCTTACTTTGTGATCGGTGCTCTGCACTCTGGTATGGCCGCCGTGGCCATCGTTTTGTTCCTGCTCCGTTCTACGATGAAACATTACAAGTACTTCCTTCGAAAGGAACAATTTAATACGATCGGCATGTTGATGCT
>DATHUN010000721.1:0-5125 GCA_035462205.1 Anaerolineales bacterium | reverse complement strand
TGAAGAAGCTCGCGAGCTTTGGGCGCTGGTAAATAGACCCAACGCCATGATCAAAGTACCGGCAACATCAGAAGGTATTCCGGCAATCCGTGAGCTGACAGGAGAAGGGATCAATGTCAACATCACTCTGCTGTTTGGATTGCCTCGCTATCGAGAAGTAGCGGATGCCTATCTCAGTGGGCTGGAAATCTTGGCAGCCAGCGGAAAACCTCTCAAGCCAATTGCCTCTGTCGCCAGTTTCTTCCTCAGCCGTATCGATACTCTCATTGATCCGGTGCTTGAAGAGAAGATCAAGGCTGATAATTCGCATGCTGGTATCGCTGCACGCTTGCGCGGGCAGGCAGCAATTGCTTCGGCCCAAATAGCTTATGAGATCTATAAAGAAATATTCACGAGCGATCGCTTCGCCCGCCTTGCAAACAAAGGAGCGCGCACCCAAAAATTATTATGGGCAAGCACCAGCACGAAAAATCCGGCTTACAAGGATACCAAGTATGTGGATGCATTGATCGGGCCCGACACCATTAACACTGTGCCTGTCGAAACGCTAAATGCCTACCGTGACCATGGACGTCCAGAACAGAGCCTGGATCGAGAAGTACACAGAGCGTACCATTTGTTGGGCGAGCTTTCAACTCTTGGCATAGATCTTCATGCCATCACGCAACAATTGGAAGATGAGGGAGTAAAAAAGTTCATCGCGGCATACGACCAACTAATGCATTCAATCAAGGAAGAGTTGGCCGGCATCCATGAATTGCGTGAACGTTAGTTGCTCAACAGAATGAAAATTTGCATCGCTTAGCGGGTGAGTAACATGGTATTTGCAAAAGGGAACAATCATGAAATCCATCAATCTGTTTGAGAATTGGCAGTTTGATAATAAGGGACCTCATGCGAATCCTCTGCATGTCGATAGGAATGGCAGGGCCATCCTATTCACACTAAAGCCTGGGCAAACTATTCGTGAACATAATGCTCCAAGTTCACCTTTTTACGTGATTGTCCTGGGTGGACGAGGCGTCTTTGCAGGCGGAGATGGGGTCGAGCAGACAGTTGGCTCAAACACGCTCCTTGTGTTTGAACCTGGTGAACAGCACACTGTGCGCGCCCTGGAGAACCTGGTGTTTATTGGTTTCTTACACGGAGCGCCCGGCGCTCAAATAGAGTTAACAAGAGAGAAAAACGAAAGTTGGAGTTAATGCGCTTTACAGAAACATTTCCTGTATGGTTATTTTAGCGGGGGTTCTACTGACTGCTTGCGGGACGGAAAATGGAATCGAAGTCCATAGAGTCTGGATGAGTCCAGCGGCACGGGGCGAAAATAGCGTTGTCTATTTTGTAATGCACAACCATGCTTCAGAACCTGATGAGCTGTCCAGTGTAACTTCCGATGCCGCACAGAACGTTGAACTGGAGCAGAGCGCCAACAGTGGTGAGACTATGAAAAAAATTGGCATTTCTGCCAGTAGAAAATCGATCATTTGCCTGAAGAAGAGGAGAATTAGTAGCCATGGGTCTCTCCAATGGAAATATTCCCGAATTATGGGAATGGGCTGAGTATTATTGTCCTTGGTGTTATGTTGCAGCCGTGCGCCTGCACAAGATCATGCCCGAATATCACGGCCTTGTGAAGGTACGGCAGCGGGCCTTTCCCCTGGAAATTTATGGGGGTGGTCCGCCTAATCGAAAAGAGCTCGAATTGGAAATATGGTTGGCAGCCTTGCAGGAACCCGATGCGGTATTCAGGGCCTTTAGAGAAGATTGGCCATCCACTACCTTACCAGCTTTTGAAGGCGCCTGGTGTGCCTTTCAGCAGGGAGAACTCAGTGGCCATGATTTTGACCTTCGAATCCGCAGAGCTTTCTTCGCCGAAGGTCGTAACATCGGGGAGCGCAAGGTTATATCGGAAATTGCTGGCGAAGCAGGTCTGGATATGGATCATTTCACCCAATTGTTAAATAGTGGCAAGGCTCACAATGCCGTTCTTGAGGAAGGACGACTGGGTAAGGAGGTATACAAAGTCCGCGGGACACCTACCGCTATGTTGGCTGACGGAAAGAAGCTGCGCCACCCCTTAGCGTATCCACGCATCGAAAATGGAAAGATCCTGTCAGTTGGTAAGCTGCCGTGTTGCGGTGAAGGTTGCTATGAAGCCACGCGCACTTTGTTTGAACAGGCTTTGAAATATGAACAGAATATAACCGCGCAGGAATTGAAATAAGCCTTGGATAGTCCTGAACAAAGCTTACTTGTCCTTCATTATGAAAGGAAGGTGGTCATGACGAAAGTTGCGATCAACGGTCTGGGCCGAATTGGCCGGGCAGCCCTCAAGATCATTTTGGATTCACCCCAATTGGACGTAGTCGCGGTCAATGATATTGTTCCGATCAAAAATATCGTCTACCTGCTGAAGTACGATTCCGTTTATGGAAGATATGAAAAGACAGTCGAAGAGGATGGCGAAAACCTTATCATCGCTGGCAAATCCTACCGTTACTACAATGAGAAGGATCCAGCCCATCTGCCCTGGTCCCGCCTGGGAGTGGATATTGTGCTGGAGTGTACGGGTGTGTTTACGAAAAAGGAGGATCTTGAAAAACACATTCAGGCCGGAGCCAGGTATGTCATCCTCTCGGCGCCAGCGAAGAGTGATGACATTGCCACCGTCGTCCATGGGGTCAATACAGTAGACGGAAACACACATATCATTGCGTGTGCAAGCTGTACGACGAACTGCATTACGCCAGTCGTGGAGATCATGGGTCGCAGAATCGGCATCAAAAAAGCCATCATGACAACCGTTCATGCATACACAGCCTCGCAGGCAATTGTCGATAGCCAGAGTAAACGATTCGAGAGAGGCCGTGCGGGTGCAGCTAACTTTGTGCCGACTTCCACGGGTGCGGCTCTTGCTACCTCCAAGGCTCTCCCGGAGTTAAGTGGTCTATTCGATGGGATTGCTGTCCGAGGACCTGTGGCGGTTGGCTCGCTGGCAGACATCGTGCTGGTCGCCGAGCGCAAGACGTCTGTCGAGGAAATCAATCAGATCTTTGTGGAAGAAGCTACCAGCGATCGCTACCGTAATATCATCGGCGTCACGGAAGATCCAATTGTTTCTTCAGATATCATCAAAGATCCGCGTGCTTCGGTCATTGATCTGGGTATGACCCGTGTCGTCGACGGCGATTTGATCAAGATCTTAAGCTGGTATGACAATGAGTGGGGCTTTACCAACCAGATGGTGAGGGAGGCTCAGCAAATTGCACAGTCAGCGGAAGCTGTGAGTTAAGCAAATAAAGAAGCAGCGATTTTCGAATCTGTTTCTTTTCCGCAGTTCACCCTCAGTCCCAAGATGGTTTGGTATGAAGCGAGGGCAACGCACGTTTCCAGATTCGGTGACGCGTTTTAAAGATAGATCAACTTATTGTTTTGGAGGAAACAGCTATGGCGAAGCAACCTAAATTCAGTAAGTACCTGCCGTTAGAGGAGTGGTTTCGCAACCAATCACCCACGGCAAAACAAATCACGCTGACGTTTGACCAGGTCGAAGCAATTTTGGGAGCACCATTACCCCCATCCGCGACGAAGTTAAAGACTTGGTGGACCAATGTGCAACCTAAGATACAAAGTCATCGCACAGCTTGGCTTAACCATGGTTGGAGGGTAGCAGAATTTGACCAACGAGATCGATGGGTAAGGTTTGTCCGATCCTGATCTTTGAAATAACTTAAGAGGCGCCCCACACAGCCCCGCGCGCGGGATGCTGCACGACGTCCCGGACCCCGGCACCAAACAACCGGGGCAGGGAGGATCGGGATAATGCACCCCGTGAAGACGTCGGCCCGAGACGAGGTGCAGTCAGGCACTTTGTGTGGCTTGAAGGGGGTAACGCACACCGTCGGGTGGCTTATCGATATACAGGGACAAAAAGAATGTATAAATCAAAGCATCTACCTGGCACATTACAGCACCAAAGAATGCTTCATGCCATCATATCCCACTATGAAAATGATCCACGTATATTAGCCATTACAGTCTTTGGTTCCCTGGGTCGTGGAAATTGGGATTGCTACTCTGATCTTGATCTTGACATAGTGGTAGCAAACGATATGCAGATTGATGTCGGCGCAGAACTTATCCAATTAGGCGCTTCCCTTGCATCGATTGATGAACAAATTGCCCTGCTGATCCCTGATGGTGAGGATGCGGATGTCGTATTTAAGTCATTAATGGAGTTGTCCATTCGATATCACTCTCTTGTAAACACAAGTCCTAATATTATTGACAGTATGCTGCTCTTATTAGGGCGAATTGATCGCTCCACCATCGAAGCCGCAGGTGTAGCCAACCAAAAGTTGGATGATGAACCCCTTGGTAGAGAACTTGATAGATGCATTCGTTATGCTCTCGAGGTAGACAATGCCTTGCATCGAGGGTATCTCTGGTCAGTCATTGAGCTTTTGCATCATATGCGCCATAGCATTATGGAGCTGTTTACCTACAGTCATGATGGTGAACGACCTTATCAATTTTTCCAAAAAGAGGCAGATCAAAAGATGCAAGTTCGGCTGGGTAGCACATTACCACAGTATGATCTCAAGACTGCGCCGGAGTGTCTCTTGCAATTCATGGATATCCTGACCAATGATCTTGATCAGCTAACAGATGGTCAGGTTCAATTGACAAAGGTGCATTCAGAATTGCTAGCCGCAATTCGCTCTCGGTGGAATGATCTTGAGTCTTAATGCCACCCACGACGGCCCCACGAGCGGGATGCTGCGCGACGTCCCGGACCCCGGCACTAAACAACCGGGGCAGGCTGCATGGGGATAATGCACCGGACGGTGGAGACTCGGCGCGTTCTTTGAGCTTGTTTCTGAGATAGGGCAGTTTCCCGTTTCCGAGTCTTGTTCTCCCCAGAGCCGTTGGGCGGTCCATTGTATGACCGCATCAGAATCGTAGAGACTGGAGGGGCCCCCGGGCTACCATTAAATAGATAAGGAAAGGCATCATGAAATTTCTGCTGACTTCTGCTGGCATCAAAAATGACAGCATTCGTAACGCCTTGGTCGACCTACTGGGCAAACCGATTGCCGAGGCCAGCGCCCTCTGCATTCCCACC
>DATHUN010000720.1:0-4526 GCA_035462205.1 Anaerolineales bacterium | reverse complement strand
CAATTTCAAAGCAAGAATATCCATCGAACGATCTTCATCCTTTTGAATTCAGGAAAAGTAGCCGAACCTGTAGATGATAGTGTACGTGACAATCTTTAGATGGTGAAGTGTCAAAAGACAAAAAACCGCATACTTTTTGATAGAATGCAGGCATGCCCAAACCCGTGATTTTTGCGGTGGATGATGATCGTGCGGTTCTGAATTCGATCGAGCGCGATCTGCGTGCTCGTTATGGACAGGAGTATCGTATCCTGCCGATCAACGAGGGCCAGGTTGCCCTGGAATACTTGAAAAAACTGGAACAGCGCAACGAGACGGTCGCGCTGTTTTTAGTTGACCAGCGTATGCCTGCGATGAGTGGAACGGAATTTCTTATCGATGCCATACAAATATATCCGCAAGCTAAACGAGTCTTGCTGACTGCATATGCCGACTCACAAGCTGCGATCGATTCGATCAATGAGGTGGGACTCAATTACTATTTGATGAAGCCCTGGCATCCGCCCGAAGAACGGCTTTATCCCATTTTGGATGAGCTGCTCGAAGACTGGAAAGCACACGTCCGTTTGCCATACGAAGGAATTCGCATTGCTGGAACGTTGTGGTCACTTGCCAGTCACGAAGTGAAAGATTTTCTGACGCGCCATCAAATTCCGTATCAATGGCTCGATATCGAAAAGGACTCTAACGCCCGCAAGCTCGTGGAAAATGTTTCATCCGAGCCGAAACTTCCGGTCATCTTGTTCCCAGATGGGAACGTGTTAGTCAGTCCGGATCTAAAAGTACTTGCCGAAAAAGTCGGTTTGCAGACGCGCGCCGGTTTGCCGTTCTATGACCTGGTTGTGATCGGCAGCGGTCCCGCGGGACTTGCTGCAGCGGTATATGCCGGCTCGGAGGGCTTGAAATGCTTGGTGATCGAAAAAGCTGCGCCTGGGGGCCAGGCGGGCAGTAGTCCGAAGATTGAAAATTATCTTGGCTTTCCCACGGGGATCTCCGGTGATGACCTCGCTCGGCGCGCAGTCTCACAGGCAAAACGATTCGGTGTGGAAATACTCTCGGCACAGGAAGCCAAACAAGTTTTCGTCAAAGACGCGTATCGAATCGTCAAGCTCTCCGATGGTATGGAAGTTTCCTGTCACGCGGTGCTGATCGCTACAGGCGCCTCTTTTCATACCCTGAAAATGCCCGGTGCAGACGCGCTGACCGGTGCGGGAATTTATTATGGTGCGGCATACACCGAAGCGATCAACTACAAGGATCAAAATGTCTTCGTGGTCGGCGGCGCGAACTCGGCGGCGCAGGGCGCGCTGTATCTCAGTCGCTTCGCCAGCAAGGTAACCGTGTTGGTCCGCGGACACCAGCCAACAGCATCCAAATATCTTGTGGACGCGTTGTACAGCAATGAGAAAATTGAAATTTTATCGGACACCGATTTGCTCGAAGTTCGAGGGACAAATACGCTCGAGCAGATTATCATCAAAAATACAAGAAGCGGCGAAGTGCAAACCTGTGACGCCTCCGCGCTCTTCGTTTTTATTGGCGTCCAGCCGCAGAGCAAGATTGTTTCTGATCTGGTGATATGTAGTGATAAAGGGTATATCTACACGGGCACCGATCTGCAGCGGGATAAAAAACCGCCGCCCGGCTGGACCTTGGAACGCGATCCGTTTTTATTGGAGACCAGCATCCCGGGCATCTTCGCGGCCGGCGACGTGCGCTATGGCACAAATCACCGCGTCGCCTCGGCGGTCGGCGAAGGTGCGATCGCATATGCATTGATCAAGGAGTATTTGAAGACGTTATAGGACTCCGCTGGTTGAGTGCCGAAGGTATATCGAAACTAGCAGCTACATATAAACGGAAAATCACTTGAAACCGGTGGTTCCGATACGGACTTCGCCCTACTCAACCACCGTCCCTTTAGCAATATGAACCTGAACGATTTGCGCAAATCGCCTCTTTTTCAAGGCTTATCGGACGATGAGCTCCAACAGCTTATGGATATGGCTGAGCCCGTCTCTTTGAGCGCGGGAGAAATCTTGATCAAGCAAGGGGATGCAGGGGATGCAGCCTACGTTGTTATCCAGGGTGAGTTTGAGATTCAAAAACAATCGGGCCAATCGCTGATCAAAATTGATGTGCGAAATCCCGGCGATGTGGTGGGCGAGATGGCGTTGCTGTCCAGCGCGCCGCGTAACGCCACGGTCCTTGCCAAAACGGACTGTGAAGTGCTACGGATTCCACCGCAGGCATTCCAACAATTATTAACTTCCAGCACGACCGCTGCCATGGCAGTCTTGCATTGGGTGATGGCTCGTTTGACGCAAAATGAGGCCTTACTTCACCAGCAGGAAAAGATGGCAGCCTTAGGAACGTTTAGCGCCGGCCTGGCCCACGAATTAAATAACCCCGCTGCGGCCGCCCAGAGGAGCGCTGCGGAACTCCAAAAAGTAGTCGGACGATGGCAATCACTGACCCACCAAATCGAAGCCGCTGCGTTCCGGGAAAATCAAACGCAATGGCTGGATGATTTTATAAATGATGCCTCGCGTCGATTTGAGTCGCCGCTCAAGCTCAATGCGCTGGAAAAAATTGATTTAGTCGATCAGCTCCAATCATGGCTCGAATCGAGTGGGGTCGAGTCAGCGTGGGAGCTTGCACCCGCAATGGTCAATTTTGGCTGGGATACGCATGCACTCGAAAAACTAAAGGGTACTGCTTTTTTTCACTTAGCCATGCAATGGTTGGGCGTCAGTTGTACGGTCAGGGGATTGTTATCCGAAGTGGGACAAACCGCCCAGCGCCTGTCTCAAATCGTGCAGGCAATGAAGTCGTATACTTATCTCGATCAGGCACCGCTATTGGAAGTGGATGTCCATGATGGCCTGGAGAATACGCTCGTGATCATGCAGCATAAATTGAAGCACGGCATCAACCTCAAACGAGAGTATTCCCCCAACCTGCCGCGGATCGAGGCTTACGCAAGTGAATTGAATCAAGTCTGGACCAACATTATTGACAACGCCATTGATGCCATGAACGGCAAAGGGGAAATCAAATTGAAGACGTATGCCGAAGACAATCATGTGATTGTCGAGATCGAAGACAATGGTCCGGGCATTCCGGAGAAAATCCGCTCACGCATCTTTGAGCCGTTCTTTACGACCAAGGCACCCGGGAAAGGGACAGGGCTCGGCTTGCATATCTCGCATGATATTATTGCCAACAGGCATCATGGTCAATTATTAATAGAGTCAATGCCCGGTAAAACCAAGTTTAAAGCAATGCTGCCGATTCGGATTTCATAAGCACCTCGAGGAGCAAACGATGAATAGTGATAAAGACTTGAAAGACATTCTTTTGTCGACAAAGACCATTGCCAGCGTAGGACTTTCCGGCAACCAGGAAAAAGAAAGTTATTGGATTGCCTCTTATTTGAAAGACCAGGGCTATCATGTCATCCCCGTCAACCCGACGGCGACAGAGATTCTCGGCGAGAAAGCGTATCCTAATTTAGAGTCGGTCCCGGAGAAAATTGACGTGGTGCAGGTCTTCCGCCGGCCGGAGGATGTGCCGCCGGTTGTGGATGCGGCAATCAAAGCTGGAGCAAAGGTTGTCTGGATGCAGGAGGGAATTGTCCATGAGGAAGCCGCGCAAAAGGCGCGCGAGGCAGGGTTGCAGGTGGTGATGGATGCCTGTATGCGCGCGACCCACCGCAGGTTAATCGGCGCAAAGCCTATCCAATTACGATAAAGCAAACAAAAACAGGCGGCTGAAATCTGGCCGCCTGTTTTTATTAAAGGATTGTGCCACGCAGTGCCATGGCGCGCGGGTCACGTCCATAGGCGAGTCGCTTTGCCCAGGTGGTGGGAAATTTCTGCAGCAAGCGGCAATCTATCTGATAGGGAATCTGGATGTTCCATCCATGTCGATTCATGTGCTCATAGATGCATTGTGTCCCCGTCTCTAGGCTGAAGCCAGCTTCTGCCAACGCGCCGCCGTTTAGGTAAATATCAATCGCCATTTGCGGCTTTGATATTTGTGTCAGCCCACTCATCAACGCTGCCTCGCCGGTGAGTAAGCTTTTTAGCAGACTGCCCCAGGGGAAATTGATGGTTACATGCGCAATCGAACCATAAAGTTCCTGTGGCAAGGCTTGTGCATTCGCGATGAGGAAGAGTGCGTTCGGGAGAGCAATACGCGAAGCGGCACGCAGGTTCTCGCGGCACGCATCCACGCCGATGACGAACCAGTCCGGATGCTGCTCGGCGAATGTACGCACGTATCGGCCGTCGCCCGTTCCCAGGTCCAGAAGGACCCGCTCATAATTTTCAAGTCGCGACCACAGTCCATTACAATCCAAATATTGGGACATTTTGCCCCGAATTGTTTCCATGGGAAACCTCCATTCTGTCGAGTTGGGAAATTGAGACAGAATGGAGTGGGGCGGACCACGGGCGCGCCAAACTAGATGGCTGCCCCGCTGGCTTCGTGCCAGCGAAAGGACGCATGGGCGGCACGAAGCC
>DATHUN010000719.1:0-9494 GCA_035462205.1 Anaerolineales bacterium | reverse complement strand
AAACCGGCAGATCGGGTGGATAGGGCGGCACATGCGCGGAGGAAAGAGTCTCTGCTTCGAGCAGGATCAGTTTCGAGGGCGGCGTGAGATGAAGTGTGTCAAATATAGAACTCACTAGCGATAAATCCATAAAATCTCCTTTAAAACGAAAAACGTAATTCGTTGATTCTATCTCACGAATTACGCATTTCGTTGTGATTATTCTTTGTAGAGAATTAGCGTTTAGTGTAGGTAGGCGCCTTGCGGGCTTTCTTGAGGCCTGGTTTCTTGCGTTCCTTGACGCGTGCATCGCGGGTTAGTAAACCATTTTTGCGCAGGGCCGAGGTCCAATCGCCATTGAGCAGAACGAGCGCACGAGCGAGCCCCAGACGGACTGCCTCGGTCTGACCCGTAGTGCCGCCACCATTCACTTTGACGGTAATATCATACTTATTAGCATCCTGACCCACCGCACCGAATGCTCGCAGGATATCGTTGAGATCTCCAATGCGTGGGAAATAGACTGCCGCATCCTTGTCGTTCACGGTGAACGCGCCCGAGCCGCCAACCAGGCGGACACGCGCGGTGCTTTCCTTGCGACGACCTACTGCTTCATAATACTGTGCCATATTTCTTTCCTTTTTCTTTCCTTACGCCAACGGCTCAGGATGATTCGTGCCGTGCGGGTGACTGGGTCCAGCATAGATCTTCAAACGCTTGAGCAGGGCGCGTCCCATGCGGTTGTGCGGGAGCATGCCCCATACCGCCGCGCGCAGCACACGATCGGGGTGCTGCTGGAGCTGGTCGCGCAGCGAAATGGCTTTGTAGCCGCCAGGGTAGCCCGAATGGCGGTGATACATCTTGGTTTCCATCTTCGTGCTGGTCTTGGTGCCGGTAACGGTCACACCTTCGGCGTTGACCACCACTACATAATCACCCATCTCCACGCCGGGCGTGAAGGTCGGTTTGTGCTTGCCAAGCAGGACGTGCGCGATACGTGTGGCAATGCGTCCAAGATTCTGACCCTTGGCATCCACAAGCACCCACTTGCGTTCGATTTCGCTAGCTTTCGGATAGTACGACTTGTACACTTTCAGATTCTCCGTTTCTTATCTTATTGACCTTTTGACTCTTTGGACCGCTTTTCAAGCGTATGTCACTTCCACTAACGTCAGCCCGTGTGCAGGAGCCAGCCCGGCAGGGATTTCGCTTCGCGTCCCAGCCGGAACCGGCTTGGCTAAAGCGTTGGCAATTGCCTCCGCTGAAACTTTTCCCTGCGCAACTGCTACCTGCACGAAAACAAGTCGCCGTACCATCCGATACAGAAATGCATCCGCGCGTACTTCGAAATGCCATTCATCATTCGCATCGCGGGCTTGCGTCCAGCTGGCGTTCATCACAGTTCGCACAGTGGAGCCTGTGGAACTGGTCGGGGAGCCGAAGGCTGCAAAATCATGCGTTCCAAGAAAAAGCCGGGCTGTTTCTGCAAGCAGCTCGCGATTCATCTCAGAGGTGACCCGCCAGGCAAAGCGCTCCCGAATTGGATTGCGCACTGGCTGCGAGAACAACCTGTAGCGATAGCAGCGGGAGATGGCATCGAAACGTGGATGGAAGTCTGCGTTCACCATGCAAACTTTTTGCACTGCCATATCAGTGGGCAATGTGGCGTTCAGCGCTTTGACAAGTTCCTCGTCAGTGTGAGACCAGTCGAGGTCACAAGAGGCAACCTGTCCCGTCGCGTGGACGCCTGTGTCGGTTCGCCCAGACATCAAGACTGAACGCCCGGTCCATCCTAACTTCGACAGAGCTTTCTCAAACTCACCCTGTACTGTTCGTCTGTTCGCCTGCCGCTGGCTTCCGAAAAAGTCCGTGCCGTCGTAGGCAAGAGTCAATTGGTAACGTGCCATTGTAGCTTTCAGCTTTCAGCAATGAGCTATCAGCCGAACGCTTTATTTCTATTCTTCTACTAATTCCAGAATTACCATCTCAGCCGAATCGCCCATGCGGGGTCCGAGCTTAAGGATACGAGTGTAGCCGCCGTTACGAGTAGCGAAACGGGGTGCAACTTCGTCAAACAAGCGCTTGATCACCTGGTTATCGCCCAGTTTGGATGTCACCAAACGTCGGGCATTTACTTTCGCCACATCATCACCGTCGGCGCTATTGCGTGCAATGGTGATAATGCGCTCCGCCTCCCCACGGATTGCATTGGCCTTGGCGCGGGTGGTTTGAATACGCTCGTGGATAAACAACTGCTTGATGAGGTTCCGACGGAGAGCTACGCGCGCACCGCTCGACCTTCCAAGTCTATAACCTGATACTGAATGTCGCATTGCTAATTACTCCGCAGTACTTGTTTCGTCTTTCATGTAGCCCTTTTCGCGCATTTTTTGGCGGAGCTCATCGAGGCTCTTCTCACCAAAATTGCGGATGGACATGACTGCTGTCTCGCCTTTTTCGAGTAGGTCGAGCACATCACCGACTGTTGTGATCCCAGTGCGCTTGAGAGAATTGAAGACACGCACAGAGAGATCAAGAGCTTCCACAGGAGTGTCAGCCAATTCACTGGTCAGGCGGCTGCCACCTACTTCTTTTTCCATCGGGATGGTCAGGGTCTCTTCTGAGACCCCGGCAATGAAGCGCAGATGATCAATGACCAGTTTCGCGGCGGTGCTCAAAGAGCGCTCGGGGGCAATGGTGCCATCGGTCCAGATCTCAAGAATTAGCTTATCATAGTTCGTGCTCTGACCCACGCGGGCCGAGGTCACTTCCCAGTTCACGCGCTTGACGGGGCTATAGATCGCGTCGATCGGCAGCTCACCGATGGGCATGTGTCCGCTCCGTTCGTTGGCCGGGGAATATCCACGTCCGCGCTCAACCGTGAATTCCAGATCGAGTTTGGTCTTGGGGTTATCCACCGTGAACAGATACAGATCCGGGTTGACAACTTCGACTTCAGCAGGCGTGATCACGTCTGCCGCTGTGACGGTGCCCTCGCCGCGCACCTCGAGGTGCATGCGGGTGGTATCGACACCATCCAATTTAAGGCGCAACTGCTTCACTTGCAGTGTCACCTGAATCACATCTTCGCGTACGCCAGGAATTTCGCTGAACTCATGCAACACATCCGCAATACGGATGGAGGTTACTGCAGCGCCTTCCAAAGAAGAGAGCAATACACGGCGCAGTGCATTGCCGAGCGTCACACCATACCCACGCTCCAGGGGGCTGATTACAAACTTGCCATAATTTCGAGCCTCAGCCTCGCGCTCGATTTTCGGCATAACCATATTCGTGATACTCGTCACGGTTCACCTCTCCCTGTAATAAACAGTAGAAACGCTGCCGATTGGAATGTCCAATCGGCTTTAGCAAAACTAACTACTACCGTGAGTAGTATTCAACAATCAGCTGTTCGTTGAGGATGCCATCGATTTCAGCACGCTCGGGGAGGCGCTGGAGAGCACCAGACAGCTGCCTCGTGTCGCGATTTAACCAACTTGGAGAAGTGCGGGCATCCGCAAGATCACCAAGCGCCTTGAAATATTCCAAGCCGCGTGAACCGTCGCGCACAGCGACGACATCACCTTCACGCAAAAGCATCGAGGGAACGTCGGTGCGGCGACCATTGACCGTGAAGTGACCATGGGTCACCAGCAGGCGCGCCTGGGGGCGACTGGAGGCAAATCCAAGACGATAGACAACGTTGTCCAATCGGGATTCCAAAATCTGCAACAGATTTAAACCAGTGATACCGTGGCGCTGATTTGCGACCTGATAATAACGGCGGAACTGTCGTTCCAAAACGCCATACACGCGGCGGGCGCGTTGCTTGGCACGTAGCTGGCGCAAGTAATCAGACTCGCGTCCCGTGCGGTTGCCACCTTTGCGGCTTCCCGTACGTCCATGTTGACCAGGAGCGAAGTTGCGTTTTTCGATCGCACATTTCGGGGTGAAACAGCGTTCGCCTTTTAGATAAAGTTTTTCGCCTTCGCGCCTGCAGAGTTTACAAACCGGGCTAAGATTCTTCGACATATTACTTTCCTCTGCTTCAGACTACACGCGGCGCTTCTTGGGCGGACGACAACCGTTGTGTGGAACCGGTGTAATGTCAGAAATTGAACGGACTCTGAGTCCCATTGACTGTACGGCACGAATTGCATTTTCACGTCCGGGTCCGGGACCCTTGACGAACAGGTCTACTTCCTGAATGCCCAATTGCTGAGCGGCCTTGACAGCCTGTTCGGCAGCCAGACGTGCAGCAAACGGTGTGCTCTTGCGGGAGCCCTTAAAGCCCGCCGAACCGGCACTACCCCATGCAACTGTGTTCCCTTCCGTATCGGTAACGGTGACAATTGTATTATTGAACGAGGCAAAGACGTGCACCTGTCCGGAAGACAAGGCGCGCTTGGCTTTCTTGGCGCCGCTTGTGCGGCGGGTAGAACGTACACTTTGAGCCATAATCTCTTAACCTCTTATTTCTTCGCGCCACGGCGGCGTCCGCGCCCGGCGACGGTTTTCTTGGTACCCTTTCGAGTACGCGAATTTGTTTTTGTTCGTTGTCCACGAACAGGTAGATTTCTACGATGGCGCATGCCGCGGTATGATCCAATTTCGATCAAGCGTTTGATACTCATTTGGACTTCGCGGCGTAAATCGCCTTCGACTTTAAATTTTTTGCCAATATACTCACGGATCGCAGCCACATCCGCCTCGGACAGGTCTTTGATCCGGATATCGGGACTGACCCTGGTCTCCGCCAAGATTTCGCGCGCGCGAGTAGGACCAATCCCGTATAAATAGGTCAGGCCAACTTCCACCCGCTTATTGCGGGGCAGATCGACACCTTCAATTCTCGCCATGGTTCAACTATCCCTGTCGCTGTTTATGCTTTGGATTCTCGCAGATGATAAATACTCTGCCTTTGCGCCGTACAATTCTGCATTTGGCGCAGCGTTTCCGTATTGACGGTGAAACTTTCATGACAAAACTCCTTACAAGCTTCCATTTACTCTAGATAGCCAAGTTTTTGATTATACTCGTTCGTCTTTTTTTCGTCTAGATTACACGAACTCAGACCAGGATCACAGGACAGTCAGGATGAGAGGTTCTCCTTCGGTGACAGCGACTGAATGCTCAAAATGCGCTGTCAATGATCCATCTGCTGAGACTACGGTCCATTGGTCCGGTAGGACACGGGTTTCAGCGGTTCCAACAAGCAGCATTGGCTCGATCGCGATAGTCATACCGGCTTTGAGGGGCATTCCCGAACCCGGTTTCCCGTAATTTGGAACCTGGGGTCCCTCATGCATCTGCTTGCCAACGCCATGACCCGTGTATTCTCGCGTCAGATAAAAGCCACGGCTTTCCGCATAATTTTGTATCGCCGCAGAAACATCACCCGTACGGTTTCCTACCCGCATTTTGTCGATGCCGGCAAAAAGTGCGCCTTGGGTGACATCCAGTAGTTCCTGCGCTTCCGGGGAGATGTCTCCTACTCCTGCGGTAAACGCTGAGTCTGCCACCCATCCCTGGTAAACAGTTCCACAATCAATCGAGACGATGTCACCGGGCTTTAACTTTCGAGATTTACTCGGAATGCCGTGGACCAGTTCCTGATTGATGCTCACCGTAATCGAGGACGGAAATGGTGGCTGACCATATCCCTTGAACGGCGAGAAACAGCCGTGTTTCCGAAGCACTTCCTCAGCAGCCGCGTTGAGGTCGGCAGTAGAAACACCGGGTTTTAAACGCTCTTTTACCGCAGCCAGCACACTGGCATTGATTCGACCGGCTTCGCGCATGATCTGTAGCTCGGCCGGGCTCTTGATATGTATCTGGCGCGCCCAACTCATAAATAATTACTTTTTCAACGCCTCAAGCAAATCTTCAGTGACCTGCTCAATAGGTTGCATTCCATCGATTTCGACCAGCTTGCCGTGATCACGATAATAAGAAATCAACGGCGATGTTTGCTCTAGGTAAACGTCAATTCTTCGTTTGACCGTATCAGCCTTGTCATCGTCACGCTGGTACAACTCGGATCCGTCGAAATCACACTTGCCGCGTTCCTTCTCCGGGTTGAACTTCGCATTGAAGATGTGACCCCTGGCACGACAGGTCCAGCGGGCACTTAAGCGATCGACCAGGACGTCTTCTTCCGCTGTGATGAACGGCACCAGATCTACATGACCGTTGAACTCATGGAGCATATTTTCTAGCGCCTCAGCCTGTGCAGGCGTGCGAGGGAATCCATCCAAGATCGCGCCATTTTTACAATCGGGACGACCGAGCCGCTCCTGGATCATCGCGATAGTTACATCATCCGGGACCAGCTCGCCCTTGCTCATATACGTCTGAGCAAGCTTTCCCAATTCAGTTTCATTCTTAAGGTTCTCACGGAAAATATCACCGGAAGATATGTGCACCAGCCCACTTCGTTTGGATAAAATCTTAGCTTGTGTTCCTTTACCAACTCCTGGCGGTCCAAGTAAGACAATATAGGTGGCCATATCGCTCCTCTATTAGCTGATGAGTAACTTTTCTTGATATCCGTGAAGTTTTAGTTCAGCCTCAATATTCATAAAGGTATCGCGCACAACGCCAACTACGATTAATAGACCGGAAGATGTGGTCAGGAACAAGGTGGCACCCGTTGAAGCAGCTGGCAAAACCAACCGCAGCAGGAAGGGCATGATCGCAACTGCTCCGAGTAACAAAGCTCCAGGCAAAGTAATGCGGCTCTGAATACGACTAAGATATTTCTGGGTTGCCGCACCACTGTGAACACCAGGGATCTGAGCACCGGAGCGCTTGAGGTTATCACCGTAGTTCTGTTGCTCAAAAATAACCGTGGTGTAAAAGTATGTGAATGCCACGACCATAATGAAATACAGAACCCAGTATCCCCAGGAATTTGTTCCTGTTGCATTGAAGAAATTCTGAACACTGGTTGCAAAACTGCTGACCCAAGCGGTGGACGATCGCGTGAAATAGCTGGCGACAATCGCCGGGAACTGCAAAATCGCGCTGGCGAAGATCAGCGGGATCATTCCCGCGAGATTCACCATCAGCGGCAGGAAAGGCTGAGGCATTCGCGCCGCTTTCCCGCGCTTCATTGCATAAAAGATCTGGCTCTTGTGTGGATACATGATCGGAACATTGCGACGTCCCTGCTGTACATATACAATCGCCAAGACGGTCGAGACGATGACGACGAGCATGGCAAATAACAAAATCCACCGGTTCTGTTGATCAAGCCAGAGCGTGAAAATATTGTGCGGAATCTGTGACACAATACCGGCAAAAATCACTAACGAAAGTCCTTGTCCACGGATACCGTATTCAGAGATTAACTCACCCAACCAGATGGCGAACATCGTTCCGGCTGTCATCACCAATAATGTTGTTACAGAAGAGAGCCACAGGTCAGGAGTCCATCCAAACCGAATGATTTGTGTCTGAGCCAGAGAATTGAAGATGTTGATCTGACCGACTGCCGAAAGCATAGCCATCGGAACGGCGAGATAATAGGTCCACTTCTCCATCCATTTGCGACCTTCGCGCTGATCTTCATTCATCCTTCGCTGTAAAGCAGGGATGATCGGAATGAGCAATTGAAGAATAATCTGGGCGGTAATGTAAGGATACACACCCATTGCCAACAGAGAGAAATTACGAATTGTTCCACCGGAAAGCAGATTTAGGAAACCTAAAAAGCCTCCGGAACCAGCCTCTGAGGCAAAGAAAGAGGCAAGGGCTTCGCGATTTACACCAGGGGCAGGAACATTGGCTGCAATGCGGAAAATCATCAAGAGACCCAGTGTAATGAGCAGCTTTCTCCGGATATCTTGTGAACGCCACAAAAAGCGCCACGCGGATTGTTTCTTTTCAGGCATCTTGAAAAATTCCTTATCCTTGAAGATTAGCCAATCAGCTCAACGCTGCCACCAGCCTGTTCGATCTTGGCTTTGGCACCGGCGCTGACTCGATGGGCGCGCACCTTCAGAGCGACCTTCATTTCACCGCGTCCCAAGATCACAACGGGATTGCGAGGATCGCGGAGCAGATGGGCATTCTGTAACGTTTCGGGGTTGACTTCCGAGTCGGCCTGGAAGGATTCGGTCAATTGATCCAAATTCACTTCATTGTAGTCTACCTGATTGCGCGGGGTGAATCCTTGACCACGCATGAACGGCAGGCGGCGATAGAAAGGAAGGTTACCGCCCTGGCGATAAAGGTTTCCACCTTCGCCGGATCGCGAACCCTGACCCTTGGTACCGCGCCCAGCAGTCTTACCTTGTCCGGCGGAAATACCGCGTCCGACGCGTTTTCGATTCTTTTTGGAGCCCGGATTGGGCACAAGATCGTGTAGTTTCATCGTTCGTTCCTACTCTTCGACCTGAACCAGGTGAATGATCTTGCGGATCATTCCCCGCACCGCGGGCGTATCCTTGTGTTCGATCGTTTGATGCATGCGACGAAGACCAAGTGCAAGCACGGTTTGCTTCTGATCCTTGGTGTACCCGATGGGGCTGCGGACCAGCGTTATAAACACGGTCTTCTCGTTATTTTCATTCTTAGGCATTCTGCTTCCTCCGCTCCCAGAACGGCACAAGCTCGCTAACACTCTTGCCGCGGCGAGATGCTTCCTCTTGCGGGGACTTCAACTGCTCGAGGGCATCGAAGGTTGCCTGCACCACATTCAAAACGTTGGCGCTACCCTGCGACTTCGTTAAGATATCGCGGACGCCAGCCACTTCCAAGACAGCGCGCACACCGCCAGCTGCGATTACGCCTGTTCCGGGGGAAGCTGGCTTGAGCATAACCTTAGCACCGGCAACCTTTCCCAGCACTTCGTGGGGAATAGTCGTACCGGCGAGGTTCACGACGCGCATTTTCTTGCGCGCTCGCTCGGAGGCCTTGCGCATGGCGTCAGGTACAGCATTGGCCTTGCCAACACCCATGGAGATCGTTCCACGCTTGTCACCAACGACAACGGTCACGCGAAACTGAAAGCGCCGGCCGCCCTTCACAACCTTGGCAACGCGCGCGATTTCAATGACGCGCTCTTCGAATTGATCCTGCGCTTCAAAATTCTGCTGTTCAGTATTTTCGTGTTCTGCCATTTCCTTCTCCAATAAGCCTAGAACTGCAGGCCGCCTTCACGCGCGCCATCTGCCAGCGCTTTAATACGGCCAATGTAGCGGTAGCCGCCACGGTCAAAGACAACCGCTTGGATTCCCTTGCTCTTGGCGCGTTCTGCCACCGTCTGACCGATCAGCTTTGCTTGGTCGGCCTTCTTCATGCCTTGGAGTTTCTCACGCAGGTCGCGATCAACTGTGGAGGCGGAGACAAGCGTCTTGCCAGACTGGTCGTCAATCACCTGAACATAGATCCCGGAGAGACTCCGGAACACGTTCAAGCGCGGACGATCGGAAGTTCCCTGTAAATTTTTGCGTACGCGCGAGTGACGGCGTCCGCGAGCAATCGAACGAGATTGTGCCATGGCTTAC
>DATHUN010000718.1:0-4395 GCA_035462205.1 Anaerolineales bacterium | reverse complement strand
GCCTCCGGGCAGCAGATCGAATCGACAACGGCATCCAACCACCGTTTCACGCTCGAAGCAGGGCGCACCTTTGCCCTGTCCATCAGCGATTATTTCAAGGTCGCCACGCGGACGGTCGGTGATGTGGATGTCTACAGTTATTATTTTGGGATCTACGATGCAGCCGGCGAAGCGATGCTGCAAACCACTGCGGAAGCGCTGCAAACATTTTCCGAAACCTTTGGACCCTACCGTCACAAAACCATGACGGCCGTGCAGGGTGATTTCAACGATGGCATGGAATTCTCGGGTATGTATTTCATCAGCCGCGATTATTTCAATCTATACGATGGTACGCCAAAGAATTACCTCGTTTTGATCGCCGCGCACGAAACGGCGCACCAATGGTGGTTCGATAGCGTCGCCGACGACCAGGCACTGGAACCCTGGCTCGACGAGGCGCTTGCGACCTATAGCGAGCGTATTTATTATGAAACCGTGCACCCCGATCTCGTGGATTGGTGGTGGGGCTATCGTTACTTTGAATTCCAGCAGGCAGGGTATGTGGATACGTCGATCTACGATGGCGGCGGTCAGCGGCCGTACTGGGACAAGGTCTATCTGACAGGGGCGCGCTTCCTGGAAGATTTACGCAAAAAAACTGGCGATGATATCTTCTTTGCCTTTCTCAAAGCCTTCTATACCGAATACACAGGCAAGCGTGTGACAGGCGCCGATTTCTTCCGCGTGCTGCACACGCACACCAGTGTGGATATTGCTGATTTGATGAAGCAGTATTTTAAAAATACATACTAAATTCCATCGCGCTTCGGCTATGCTCAGCGCGAGTAACAGAACGATTATCGTTTCAGGAGATTGCTTCTTCCAGGCTCGTAACCCCGCCAAGAGAGTGCGGGGCAATGATGGCAACAACTTTTATGAAACATCCTCTTCTACTGGCATCCTTATTAATCCTTTGGACGTTCGTTGCCTGCACGTTTCCTGTGTATATGCAAGCGGCTCCTCCGCCTCCGATCGTGATCGTGACGGCAAACCCGAACGCATCGCTGACTCCCACACCCTTCCAGCCGTCCGGGATGTCTGTTGCGCCGACGGATGTGGTGTACACGTTCACGCCCGCGCCTCCCACCGATACCCCGCTACCGACACTGGAATACACCGCGACAACTCTTCCCTCCCCAACGCCGCCATCTACCTCTGCGCGGACTCAATACACGCTCTATGCTTTGCTGGATTACTCCGGTCATCAGCTCGCCGCCGACCAGACCATCCATTACACCAACCAGACAGGCGTGTCGCTCAATGAAATTGTGATGGCAACCGAACCCAACCTGCGCAGCGGTTTTACGATCGAGAACATCATGCTCGACGGCAACCAGCTCAATTACGATCTTGACGGTCACTGGCTGACGGTCCATTTGCCGCAAGAGCTTGCGCCCGGTGCACCAATTACTTTGACCATGCGCTTCCGCATCGACATCCCCGTGAAGGTCAAAGATCACCCCTATGGCTACGACGTGGACCAGGTCAACCTGACGGATTGGTATCCATTCATCGTGCCGTATAGCAACGGATGGCTTTTGCACGATCCTTCTGCCTTGGGTGAATATCTTGTCTACGATTCAGCGGATTTCGAAGTAAATATCAAGACCACGCAGGCAGGCGTGATCCTTGCGGCGAGTGGTCTCGAAGAGCCCAATGGTGAATGGACGCGCTATCGCATCAACGGCGCGCGCACGTTCGCCTTCTCCGCCAGTGATCAATTCCTGATCGTGGATGCAACGGCCGGCGGCGCACAGATCCGCTCGTATTACTATCCCGGCTATGAAGATCAAGGCGCAGCCATTCTGAATGCCGCGGTCCGGGAGATCGGTCTGTTCGAGGTCAAGTTCGGCGCCTTCCCATATGCAAGCTTGAGCATCGTGCAAGCCGATTTGAACGATGGACAAGAATATGATGGCCTGATATTTTTAGCGACCAAGTTCTACAACGAATATAACGGCTCGGCGCGCAGCAATCTTGTCGCGATCGGCGTGCATGAGATCGCCCACCAGTGGTGGTTTGGTCTGGTGGGTAATGACCAAGCCATGGAGCCGTGGCTCGACGAAGCGCTGGCTGTTTACAGCGAGGCAATCTTTTACCAATATATTTATCCCAACTCGTACGATTGGTGGTGGAATTTTCGCGTCAATTACTTCGGTCCAACCGGCTGGGTGGATACAAACGTCTATCAAAGCGGATCGTTCCGCGGCTACGTCAATGCTGTCTATCTCAATGGCGCAAACTTTCTGGAAGCCTTGAACTATCGCATGGGCGATGATGACTTTTATCGCTTCCTGCAGGATTACGTCTCCCGTTATGGACGCGGACGCGGCACCACAGTCGACTTCTTTGCCGTCGCCCGGCAGAACACGACCGCGGATATCTCCGATTTGATCAGCGCCTATTTCGCGGGCAGTTACTAGTCAGCTGCTGGCAGAGGAGAATGGATATCAGTCTATCTGTCGAATCGCACCATGGCAGTGAATGCTACCTTCTCTTCGTTGATCGGTCGCATGATTTCCCATTCAATATCCAGCATGGGCATCAACGCATCATTTTTGACCCCCAGCCACAGCACAGGAAAATCGTCCCGCGTCTCGGCTTTACGCAAGCTGATCTCCACTTTCTGAGGTTCTTTTTCGGCAAGCGACACCTCGGCGTAAGCCGGTTGATTGAACGCCTGCGCAAATTCCGAGCCTTCAATTCCGGCTGCGGTGCGCTGGGCAGCGAGGACAGGCTCCTGGCGAAAGTCCCGGATGATCAGTTTGGATTTCCTGGAACCAATAAAACAAACGATGTGATCTTCCTGCGGGGAGCGAATGGGCAGCAGCGCATTTTGTCCCTGCAAATGGATCTGCACATTGCCCCGATATAAATAATTCTCGTCGGACATAGCTCAACAACCTTTCTACTATGGATGCAAATATACGTGTCGTACTCATCAGGAAAAGATTCCATAGTGCGATCTTGAATGTAGAACATATATTCTAAATTGTCAAGCGCGAAATGAGAAATCGCTGAAGGCGGTCGCCGGTAGTTTGTATGCTCCCCTCTGGTAGAATCACGCTCGTTTGATTTGTGGAATCATTTGTTAATAGTTGAACTCTGCTTAAGATGGATACTCTAAAACTAGAAGAAAAATTCATAACGACCAACGGTATTAAATTACATGCCATTCTTGCCGGTCCAGAGAGCGGGATTCCGGTCGTTCTGCTGCATGGTTTTCCGGAAACCTGGCGCTGCTGGATCCATCAGATCCCCACGCTTGCCGCAGCCGGATTTCGGGTGATCGTCCCGGATCAGCGCGGATACAACTTGAGCGATAAACCACAGGGAATTAAGCATTATCGTCTGGATGAACTCGTGAACGATATTGTCGGATTAATTGCTGCCCTGGACTACGAAAAAGTTAATCTGGTCGGCCACGACTGGGGCGCCGGTGTGGCATGGATGCTGGCATACGAACACCCTGAACGATTGCAGCGTTTGGGAATTCTGAACGTTCCTCATCCACTGGTGATGCGCCGGTTTCTAATGCGTGACTTCGATCAGCTCCGGCGCTCCTGGTATATATTCTTCTTTCAGATTCCCTGGCTGCCGGAAATGGGAATGCGCGCACAGGATTGGCGCGGCGCGGTCCGTGCCCTGCGCGGCAGTGGCTTGATCCATACCTTCACAAATCAGGATATTCAGAAATACAAGGAATCCTGGTCTCAGCCGGGGGCAATGACCTCCATGATTAACTGGTATCGAGCGCTGCGCTATCAACTGAACATGCCAAAGGAGATGCGAATACGCGTCCCGACCCTGATGATGTGGGGCGTGAAGGATTTCGCTCTGACCCATCGCATGGCACGCCCAAGCATGGACCATGTGGATCAAGGGAATTTGATCTTCTTCCCGGAAGCGACGCATTGGGTCCAGCGCGATGCGGCAGAGGAAGTCAACCATTATTTGATCGATTTTCTACTGGATAAGGGGAGCAAGCAGGTGGTTCGCTAAGTTGTGAACAATATCTGATAGAACCAACAACACCTCTAAGTTGAGGGCGTTGTTTGTTCTAAATATTAAATATAACCCATCATTTGGGAGTATAAAACAGAATTTAATTAGGTCGAGATGAAACGTTCCGACGCCAGCATCGGAGAGGTGCTCACTACACTGTAATTCGTAGAGTGAGATACCATTCGCTCTACACGCATATTTCATCGGCGCACGCGCCGCACGAATGCGATCATACCAAAAATAATTAGAACCAAAACGAGCAGTACTCCTGCAATCAGAATGACCAAATTAAATGTGATTCGTCCTCTGCTAAAACCCGGTTGCACTTCGATCGCCAGGAAATCTGTC
>DATHUN010000717.1:0-2296 GCA_035462205.1 Anaerolineales bacterium | reverse complement strand
GTCAATAACAAACTTGGAATGGGTTTACGCTCAATTCGTGAGCGGATCAGCAGTATCCGCGGCACAGTACAGATCCAGAGCGCACCCGGGCATGGCACAAGGCTTCTGGTCCAGGTGCCAACAAAAGAAGGAGGCGGTAATGGCAAGTAACAATCATAACCATAATAACAACGTCAGTATATTGATCGTGGATGATCACAAGGTGGTGCGGAATGGGATCCGTTCCTATTTGGAAGCGCTGACACAGTTCAACGTGATTGGGGAGGCAGCCTCGGGGGAAGAAGCGCTCAAGCTGGTCTCGGAGCACATTCCCGATATTGTGCTGCTCGATCTCATCATGCCGGGCATGGACGGTGTGGAAACCACGCGGCGCATCAAGCAGATCAGCCCACGCACGCAGGTAGTGGTGCTAACTTCCTATCATGAGGATGTCCATATCTTCCCGGCGTTGAAGGCCGGGGCGATCTCTTATATTTTGAAAGATATGAAAATGGAAAAGCTGGTGGACGCTTTGCATCGCGCCGCGCAAAAGGAAGTGACGTTGCACCCGCTGGTGGCCGCGCGCGTCCTGCAGAATATCCGCAGTGATAACAGCGACGAGCAGCCGCTCTTCACCGAGCTGACCGAACGGGAACTGGACGTGCTGCGTCTGATCGCCAACGGCATGACCAACAGCCAGATCGCGGAAAAATTAGTGATCAGTGAATATACCGTGAAGGGTCATGTGAGCAATATCTTAAGCAAGCTGCATCTCGCCGACCGCACGCAGGTGGCGGTGTATGCCTGGCAGCGGGGATTGGTCAATCGAGACCAGATAGGCAAGAAGTAAACAAAAAGACACGGAAACAATTCCGTGTCTTTTTTATTTCGCGCTGAGCGGAGTGAGCCGATAGGCGAATGCAGTCGAAGCGCGCGTGAATCAAAGTTAAAGTTTCCAACTTATATGCGCTTCGACTGCGGGACTGACAAACACAGGCCCTCCGCTCAGCGCGAGTCTATTCTCCAATATTCCCCTCCCCCGCCTTCGCGCTGCATCAACCCAAAGCCGACGAGTTCGCGGCGTAGAGTTGCTGTGTCAGCATGATAACGCGCCAGAATTTCATTGACCTGCTTTTCACTATAGCGTTTTTCCATATCGAAATCCCTGACCACATAACGCAGAATCGCTTCCAGTTTCTTGCGCTGGGAGGGGAGTGTTTTCAAACTCCCATCGCGCCGCGCATAATCCTTGATCACCTTGTTATCGTAGGCATCTGCGTCCACTTCTGAGGCAACGTTTGAAAGTTCCTGCTGCGAAAACATGGTGCGCGTCTTGGCATCGAGGGCAGCTTGATCGAGTTGATAGACGTTATAGTAACTTTCCGCGTGCGACTTGATTAAACCGGCTTCCACTAATTTGGCAAGATGATGCGATATGGTAGGTGGTTTCAATTTCAATAGCGTGGCGAGCTCTTCCACACTGTACGGTTTTTCCGCGAGCAATCCAACGATCTTGAGGCGGTTTGCGTCGGCGAGTGCCTTGAAGAAAGTAACGAGTTCTTCGCTCATTTTAGGGCCTCCTCTTTGATACGCCAGTATCGACTTCCATCCCCTTCGCGCGCCATGAGACCATTGTCTACAAGATAGCGCCTCAGTGCAGCCGTATCCAAATGGAAGCGGCGCAGGATCGTGTTGACTTCCTTCTCGGTGTAGTTCGTATCGAACGCGAAGGCGTCCACGATGAAGTTCAGGATGATGAGAAGTCTATTTTTTGCAGGCGGGATTTGCTTGAGGGTGCCATCCGCGTTGAGATAGTTCTTTAACACTTTGCGGGCGTCCTCAGGTTGTTCTTCCTTTAGCTCATAAGTGGGACGTTTGCCTTCAAATTGTCCACGCGCCAGAGTCTCGATGGCTTTCTCATCCAGGTCATAGACTCCGTCGCTCTCGTGGATCACACCTACCTGTGTAAGAAACGCAAGGTTATCAAACACGTCCCGCACAGGCAAGTGCAACTGTTCGGCAATTTCCGTCTGCGTCGCCCGTCCACGGACCAACACGCCAATGATGCGCAAGCGGTCTGCTGACGCCATGGCTTTGACAAAAGATAGGATTTCCGGTTGTTCGTTCATTTCTACTCTCTTCTAACTAATTAGATATATATCTAATTGAATTTTAATGCGATTTTTTCAATTGTCAAGGTTGCTGATAAACAGAATTACTCAGCGGTTAAGAATGAAGTAGACTGATACGGTATAATTCGCAAGTAAGAGTTGGTCCGATTTCGATTTTGGAGGTGTCTGGTGGATCTCTCGAAGCA
>DATHUN010000716.1:0-2707 GCA_035462205.1 Anaerolineales bacterium | reverse complement strand
CTAGAACAGCACCGATATCTCCGGCGCGCACTTCAGTTACATCTTCACGATGGTCCGAATGCATACGGATCAAGAGACCAATGCGTTCCTTTTTACCCTTGGTGGACTTTTGTACGGTTTGACCCTGGCTCAAAACACCGGAATAAATGCGAACGTATGCCAACCGACCTACATAGGGATCGGTCACGATCTTAAATACCAGTGCAGCCAGCGGCGCATTGTCCTCCGGCGGAAGCTCAATAATGGCATCATCGTTCTTGGGGTCGGTAGCCTTGACCGCCGGAATATCTGCTGGCGAAGGCAGATAATCAATGACCGCATCCAGCAAAACCTGCACACCTTTGTTCTTTAATGAAGAACCAGCGAAAACAGGATAAGCCCGATTCGCCAAAACACCCTTGCGAAGTGCAGCTTTCAACTCGTCAATGCTGATCTCTTCCGCTTCCAGATACTTCATGATCAGTTCATCATCGAGTTCGGCGATCTTCTCGACCATATGGCGGCGTGCTTCTTCTGCTTGCTCGCGTAAATCATCGGGGATTTCGACAACCTTTGCCTCTTTGCCGAGATCGTCTTCCCAGACGATGGCTTTCATGGTCAGCAAATCGACCACACCGCGGAAGGTGGACTCAAAACCGATAGGAACCTGCATCGGGATCGGATTCGCACCCAAACGATCTTTAATGGATTCAATCGTCCGTTCGTAGGAAGCGCCGACGCGATCCATCTTATTAACAAAACAGATGCGTGGTACTCCATATCGGTCCGCCTGTCGCCAAACGGTCTCGCTTTGGGGTTCCACGCCCTGAACTGCGTCGAACACAACAACGCCACCATCGAGTACACGAAGGGAGCGCTGCACTTCAGCGGTAAAGTCAATATGGCCCGGAGTATCAATCAAGTTAAACTGATAGCCCTTCCATTCCGCGGAAACGGCAGCCGACACGATCGTAATACCGCGTTCGCGTTCTTGGACCATCCAGTCTGTGACCGTTGTGCCTTCATCGACGGAACCAATCCGGTGCGTCTTACCGGTATAGAACATAATACGCTCGGTAGTGGTTGTTTTACCAGCGTCAATGTGGGCAATAATCCCAATATTTCTGTATTTCTCGAGCGGATACTCACGAGCCATTCTTAAAAATTACCTCTGTAACTATAAATTACTAAACACGATAATGAGAGAAAGCGCGGTTCGCCTCAGCCATCTTGTGGGTTTCGTCACGCTTGCGGATCGCGGCACCTGTCTCGTTGAAAGCATCAATCAATTCGCCAGCAAGCTTCTCCGGGAACGATTTCCCGGCGCGATCGCGAGCCGCAGACAAAATCCAGCGGAGCGCCAGTGTGGTGCGGCGATCCGCTGAGACTTCCATAGGAACCTGATACGTTGCGCCACCGACACGGCGGGGGCGAACTTCCATGACCGGGGCAACATTCTTGAGAGCGCCATCGAACACGTCCAGCGGATTCTTTTGGGTGCGCTCCTCGATCAAATCCATGGCTTTATAAATGAGACCAACAGCCACGCTCTTCTTGCCGCGTTTGAGCACATGCTGGACCATGGTCTGAACATGCACACTGTTATAACGGATGTCGGGAAGGATCTCCCGCTTTTCTGGTTTTGCTCTGCGCATTTGATTACTCCATCAAAATTACTTCGGACGCTTGGCGCCGTACTTGGAACGACCCTGCTTGCGATTGGCAACACCGGTCGTATCGAGGGAACCGCGTACAATGTGATAGCGGACACCCGGTAGATCTTTCACACGACCACCGCGCACCAACACGACGGAGTGCTCCTGCAGCTGATGACCTTCACCGGGGATATAAGCGGTGACTTCAATGCCGTTGGTCAGACGCACACGGGCGATCTTGCGCAAAGCCGAGTTTGGCTTCTTGGGCGTCATGGTGCGCACAACAGTACAAACGCCACGTTTCTGCGGCGCGCCTTTGTCCTGACGTACACGGCGTTGCTTGTATGAGTTCAGTGTGTATTGCAGAGCCGGGGCTTTGCTTTTTACTTTCTTGTTTTTGCGTCCTCTGCGGACCATTTGATTGATTGTCGGCACAATCAGCCTCCGATTATTAAATTCTTCACAATGGTTTTTTGCAAGAAATAAGGCCATCAACTCGTTCTGATGGCCTCATTTGTAGTGCCATGCCTTGTTGCGGGATTATCGCCGCTTTTTATTTTTGGCAACGGAGGGTGATTTTATCACTCACTCCATCAGCCGTCAAGATTACTGCTTGGTTATTAGGTTATTTCCAATACCTAATAGGCCTGTATCCAGTTTCGGCGGATGTTGCTTCTCTTCATCCTTGCCAAACCTAACCACATCGCCGCCTTCGTTGATCGCTTCCACAGCCAGACCCAGAGACTGGAGTTCTTTCACCAGCACACGGAAGGATGCCGGAATGCTAGGTTCCTCGATGGGCTCACCTTTCACAATCGCTTCATAAGTATTGACGCGACCCTGAACATCATCCGATTTGACTGTAAGCATTTCCTGAAGCGTGTACGCCGCGCCATATGCCTCGAGCGCCCACACTTCCATCTCACCGAAGCGTTGGCCACCGAACTGTGCCTTACCACCGAGTGGCTGCTGCGTCACAAGACTGTATGGTCCCGTGGAACGTGCGTGGACTTTATCTTCAACCAGGTGGTGCAACTTCAAGACGGTCATTACACCAACAGTCACGGGTTGGT
>DATHUN010000715.1:0-4086 GCA_035462205.1 Anaerolineales bacterium | reverse complement strand
CGAATTCCACGTCGACCAGCCGGCCGTTTTTCGCTCTGAGCGGCAGGTCTTCGTAGCGAATATATTCGTTCTTCTGCAAAGCTTCAAACGCTTCCTGGCTGGCTTTAATGTCCTGGAATGCACCGACCGCCCAGAGTTTCTTTCCCACCAATTCGGGGCGCGAATACCCCAGCATTTTGAGCAGGAACGGATTCACATCTGTGATCGCGCCGGTGGCGGCATCCAGGAGTAAGATCCCATCCTGGGCAGCCTCGAAAAGCCGGCGGTAACGGAGTTCCGAGGTGATGATTTTATGTACGCTAGCCATAGCACTTTTCCTTGCCAACAAAAATTAGGCTTATCTCAAAAAGTCATCCTCCCGAAGCGATGCACCCATTGCGGAGTGACAGGATAGTCCTGAGATAGCTCGTAAACAAAGAGAACGGTTTACGCCGTTCTCCATTTGTACGATGCCTGATGTGTGAACTTGGGATCCTATCCGGCCGCGTCGGCGGAGATCTGCGAGTCTGGCGCGGGGGCGACCCGCCGGGTCCATTCGGCGGGAAGCTCGGCGGCGTTTTGCGGTGCAATGACCAGCTTGACGGCAGTTCGCACTTTATCTTCAATTGTCACGTCGGCAAATTCAGGTATGCAGCTTACATGGATGCCATCCAGCTTGAGATAGCCGGTTGCCACGATCAGGGCTTTCATTGCCTGGTTGACCGCTGCCGCTCCGATGGCTTGCACTTCCGCCCGGTGATGTTCGCGTACGATACCGGCAATGGCACCTGCAACAGCAGATGTTCGAGAAGTGCCAGATACTTTGATCAGGTTCATAGTAAGTCTCCTTTGAATTTGAAATAGCTTCCATCTCACACCGGCTTTTGATCCATACGAAAAACCGTAGTGTAAGTCACTATTTCTACTCTATAGTAAATGCTCCCCAGCCACATCCGTCATCCGGGGAATTTCTGCCTCCGCCAGTTGGGGGATATTTAGAGCGTCAAGGTATGATGTGGTTGCGCAGCGCGAGCGTGACCGCTTCAGTGCGGCTGGCGACCCCCAGCTTAGCCAGGATATTGCTGACATGCGACTTGATGGTGGATGAACTGACAGTCAGTCTGCCGGCGATCTGTGTGTTGTTCAGTCCTTCCACCATCAGAGCCAGGACTTCACGCTCACGCTCCGTCAGGTCGAGCCCGGGTGCGGACGGTTGATGAGTTGTCTCCACCAGGGCTTGAGCAGCCTCAGGAGAAAGTGTGGCGCGACCAGCGTGGGCAGCGCGAATGGCCCCCGCCAGTTCATCTGCAGAGACATCCTTGAGCAGATAGCCGATCGCCCCGGCCTCCAGCGCGTTCTTGACCAGATCCCCCTCTTTAAAAGAGGTCAGCGCAATCACCTGCACCTGCGGAAATTGCTGGCGAATGAGGCGGGTTGCCGCTGCTCCATCCATATCCGGCATGACCATATCCATGAGGATCACATCCGGCAGGGTCTCAGCACAGAGCCGGATGGCTGCTGCACCCGTTTCGGCTTCGCCCGCCAGTTGCAGATCATCGAAAGCTTTTAAGAAGGTGCCCAGCCCCCGGCGGACCATTGTGTGATCGTCAACAAGCATGACGCGAATAGTTTTGGATGAGTGGCTCGTCATAAGTTCTCCTCACGTAGCACTTTCTGCGCAGGTGGTGTTTGAACCCAGCGTATGAGGAGTTCTGTGCCTCGACTGGGCTGGCTCGTGATCGATAATTGTGCACCCACTCCTTCGGCACGCTCCTGCATCATGCTCAAGCCATAGTGACCGGAAGCGGTCTGCTCAGGATCAAAACCCTGCCCGTCATCGCGGATGGTTAATTCGATCGCAGAATCATGGTGCGTTAATTGGATCTCCACCAGGCTAGCCCTGGCATGTTTGGCGACATTATTCAGCGCTTCCTGGCAGATGCGATAAATGGCCACCTGCACCTCCGCCGGCAGGCTAGCCTGTCCCACCACGGTTACCTTGGCCGGGATATTTGTGCGTCCTGTGAACGCATTTCCCAGCAGCCGCAGCAGATCGCCCAGCTCGGCATCGGTCAGCGTCGAGGGACGCAGCTCCGCCAGCAGGGCGCGCATTTCTGCCATGGCGCCGCGGGTCAACTTGCGTAAGTCTTCCAGGGAGCGACGCGCCTCCCCCTGGTCCCGGTCCCATAAACGCGGCAGGACTTCGGCGATGAGGCCCGCCGAGAACAGGGATTGATTGATGGCGTCATGCAGGTTGTGTGCCAGGCGCTGTCGTTCCTCCAACACCGCGACCTCCTGTGCCTGTTTATTGAGTTCCGCATTGACCAGAGTAATCGCAGCCTGGTCGGCTACGCTGAGAGCCAGGTCAGCATGATGAGATGTGAAGTAATTCCGCTTCTCATGCGCCACACCTACACCACCCATCACGCGGCCTTTCACTGCCAAAGGCACCCACATCCACGAGTGCATTCCTTCAATTAATGCAAATGTCCCCTCCTCTAGTAGCCCACGCAAGAATCGCGCTTTCGGGCTGTCACTCGCCACATCCGCGATACGGATAGGCTGGTGCTTGTTGAATAGTGCAGCCACGGTTTCCGGACCCCGCAGTTGGATACGGAAAGGTGGTGACCCCTCCAATTGCGGCGTCCCACGCATTACCAATGTGACCAGCATAGAGTCTTCCAGCGCAAATAATCCGGCGTGAGAATACTCGATAATCTGTCGTAACTGCTCCAGAATCAAGCCCGGCTGAAACTCCAATGTGGATGCCAGAGTATGGGAAATGGCGAGCAACGTCGTCTGTTCGTGCATTTGTGCGTCTAGCTGTCTGCTGAGTATCTTTTCTGTTTGGATACGCTGGCTGACATCGCGGATGACGCTCAGCAAGGAGGGCCGGTCTCGATACAGGATCATTGATCTGCGTACTTCAACATAGAATACTGAACCATCCTTGCGCAAATGGACAAGGGAGGCTTCGAACACAATGCCTGGTTCAGCCGTCCGGACCTGCTCTCTGAACAGGACATGGCTTTCCGGGAGCATGAACACTGCTGGATTCAGTCCGATGAATTCCTGGCGAGTGTAGCCATGCATCTCACAGGCGGCCGGGTTGGCTTCCACCACGGCGTCTGTCTCGATGTCATAGATCACCAAGCCGTCGCTCGCGGCTTCAAAGATGTTTCGGTACTCCTCTTCAGAGGTCGAATGATCGCCAGAAAGTTGACTCATCAAGCTTACCTTTTGTCGAGTTCAATAGCCTGAAGGCGGTGGATCTCAGCTAATACATCTTCCGGCCTGGTTTCCATTTCAAGGTCTGCCAGGTCACTGTTCTCATGATCTACAATACCCAGCTTATCCTGGATCACGTCCAGCATCTGCAGCACCCGTGTCAGCTCGTGTTCCGTCAGCAGCCCGATATGGAGGTCCAGATCCGCTCTACGTTCGCTCTCTTCACCCAGACGGTTTTGACTGATGAGCACAAATGTGGAAAGAAAAATCGCTTCCAGGGATACAACCATGGTGAGGAGGCCATAAGGGAACGGGTCAAACACGCGCACGCCGAACCGCCCTGTGTTCAGGAGTATCCATAGGCTAAACCATAGGATATGCACATAGACGAAAATCATCCGTCCCGAAAAAGATGTGATGGCATCGGCGATGCGGCTTTGCGGGCCGCGTTCATGTGCAGCTTTTGTGCGGAGATGAATGATCGTCCGAATGTTGCGCTCGATCACTCTACTCAGGGCTGGATTATCTTCCTCGTGGTTTTCTTTTTCTGATAGATCTGGCTGGTTCTGTTGCATAGGACTAACGCTCCTTCGCTATGCTTTCGGATAGGGTTTTATGGTCATGATTTTTATTGTACTGCAACCGAGAAGTCTCATTATCAATTTCGATCTGTGCCGATTAAGTCAGATGTTGTCTAATCTCATAATATAGATGAAATTACAGTGGAATAATCGCAAAGATCTCCCGGTCTGATGTTACCGCGTATTTTGACCCAATAGTGTGTTACACTGATACCGGCATCAATTGGGGGTAACGGCGGGTGTTCCATAGGGAATATCCATTAATACCCACGCCCATTTGCTCTATAGTGGTCAGATC
>DATHUN010000714.1:0-20874 GCA_035462205.1 Anaerolineales bacterium | reverse complement strand
GATCTGACTCAACTTGCAACCATACGTCCGCGATCGTGGTGAGGCCAAACGCCTGCGGTTTCGCGACCGCGCTCACGCGGATCACGCCCTCCTCCACCATGCGGTCGATACGATAACGAACTGCCCGCTCCGAGATGTCACCCATCCGGCGAGCTACCTCAGATGCGGGCATACGGCCATCATCCAGAAGGAGATTGACAATTTTTATGTCAGTTTTGTCGAAATTGTACATAAAAAGTTTAATTTGTTTCCGAAAACGACAGAGGCAGCGCTACTATACACTACGTTTCTCCAAACAGTCAAGCCGGAGTTTCATCAAGCATAACGCCTCGTTAGAGATGGAAGCAGAAATGTAACTTGCCACAAACGTTGAATATCAGGGGCAGTTTGGCGTGCTATGATTCGATAAAGGAAGAAGTAAGATAGTGATGGAACATGTTGTCTCTTCGTTCGAAGGAAAAGGACAACTTATTGGGGGCAGTTCACAATGCCTCTTCAAGCAACATTGAAACAGATTTCACATTGACTGTAAGATGTCCAACAGGTATAATTGATTCTTGGCATTATTTCAGACCAGTAGGAGCATATTATGACAACACCAGATATCACAGCGGTAACGCTCGAACCAAAAACTAAATTAAGCGGAAAAGTTCTAAAGACGACTCTAGCGGGGGCACTTGTCGATGTTGGACAAAGCATTCCCGGTGTTATACACATCTCCCAATTGAGCACGGAACCCATAAATAAAGTAGAAGATATTGTAAAGGAAGGTCAAACGATTGAGGCGTGGGTTCGCCGTGTCAAAAAGGATCGCATAGAGCTGACGATGGTTAAACCACTTGCGCTCGAATGGAAAGAGATCGAGCCTGATATGGTTGTCAAAGGCAAAGTGGTTCGTCTGGAGCCATACGGCGCATTTGTGGACATCGGCGCAGAGCGACCCGGAATGGTCCATGTCAGCGAGCTGGCTCATGGCTATGTGAAAACTCCCAGCGAGATCGTCAAGGAAGGCGATGAAGTCGAAGCCAAGGTTCTGGATGTTAACCGCAAAAAGAAACAAATCAAGTTAAGTATGAAAGCCCTCGAACCCGAAATCGAAGAATTCATCCCTGCCAAAAAGGAAAACAAAAAAGCTGGCAAACGCGGACCGAAGAAGAATGAGGTGGAAGTTGCAGCAGAACAGGAAGAAGATAGGGAGCCCGAATTGACTGCCATGCAAATCGCCTGGCAGGAAGCTCTCAATAAATCTAATGCTGAGAGAGCTTACAAGATGAAGCGTTCGAAATCCAGTGCATCTCAGGAACAGGAAGAATTACTCAGCCGTACTCTCAAAAAGAGACTGCCCACCGGTGGATAATCGCTTGCAGGCTAACGTAAAAACAGTCGTGTAGTACACGGCTGTTTTTTATTGGTTTATTTCTTTCAGGAATTTCTCTTTATTGGCAGACCGTGCTGTTTTACCACTTGACGTCTTTACGATCCATTTGGGGCCTACAACTTTTACATGGCGTAGGGCGATCGCTGAATTTTTCGTGACGTGTGCACGCAACGCATCTGCCACTCGCTGTTGCTCTGTCTCATCATCCGAATCGACTTCGGCAATGATTACAACCTCTTCCGTACCCTGTGCTTCGTCAAAGAGCCCAAACGCCACAGAGCGGCCCGCATGAACGCCGGGCACCTCATAGGTCAGTGACTCCAGATCCTGAGGATACACATTTTTGCCACCGACAATAATCATGTCTTTTTTGCGGCCGGAAACAAATAATTCTCCATCCAACGTAAAACCGTAATCGCCTGTTAGATACCAGCCATCCCGGAAGGCTTTTTCGGTGATATCGGTGCGATTGTAATAGCCAGTCAACATACAATCACTTTTAAGCGTGACTTCGCCAATCAGGCCGTCGGGAAGATTATTTCCCTTTTCATCCAGAATTCTGATTTCTACATTTTCGAGCGGATGACCGGAGGACATCATCGTCATAGACGGCCGCCCATCAAACGGACTCCTTGCTAGGCGTTCCGCCATAAAGGACTCACGGTCAAGCTCCATCACCACCGGTTCGCTTCCCAATTGGCTTTGGGTCACGGCAAAGACGTTCTCTGCCATCGCATAGGAAGTTTGCAGCGCTTCCCATCTCAATCCATATTTACTGAAAACCTCATGGAAGGCTTTGTGGCTCTCCCAACGGACAGGTTCCGAGCAGTTAACGATCGCCCGCCAGGAGGACAAGTCCACGCTATCCATATGGCGGTCACGGATTTTTTGCGCGCAAAAGTTATAGGCGAAGTTCGGCAGCCAACTCAACGTGCCGAGATACTTTGAAACGGCTTGCATCAGTCGGTACGGCGCACGAACCCAATCAAAGGGGGACATCAGCACCAGTGGAATTCCAGAGAGGATGGGCATGAGAAAACCGGCGATCAAACCCATGTCATGATACAGCGGCAGCCAGGAAACAACCACATCCTGCTCATCGAGCGAGAGTGCTTTGCCATATGCATCGAGCTGATTAAACACAGCCTGGTGAGAGAGTGCTACGCCCTTCTGCAGACCAGTCGTGCCAGAGGAATGTTGTAGCAGGACGATATCTTCGGCCCGCCGTGAGAAGCCTTGCAGGGTATCCAAATCAATGGCCGATTGGGGCTCGAATTGGCTGGTGAGGATTATCGCACGAACAGAGTCCCCTTCCTTCAGGGCACTACGCACATCTGACTCAAATTCGAGATATGTAATGATTGCTGCAGGTTTGGTAACCGATATTAAAGAAGATAGGTCAGCGCGATAGCGCTCCGGGGAAAGCTTTTCTGTGAGGAATGGCATGATCGATGGTATGGCGCCGTGCAGAATCGCTCCCCAGAAAGAATAGATCAGTTCTTCGCTGTGCTGCAGAATCAACACCGCCACTTCACCGGGCTGGATCTTTTCGCGTGCCAGAGTCCGGGCAAACGAGGCGGACCCTGTCAGAAGCTGATCGTAAGTTATCGGTACATCTTCGCGGCCGGCAAACTGCATATACACGGCGACCCGGTCCGAGGTCCGCGCATGAAGCGCTTTGAGTCGCTCAGGAAAGGTGGTCATTGACGCGAGTCGATTAAAGAGGCGAGCTGAGTCAAAGTATCAAACGTCTCGGCATTCAGTTCGGTATCTTCAATACGGACACCATACGTATCTTCCACGAACAATGCCAAGTCCATCAAACTAAAGGAATCGATGAGACCACTGGAGATCAATTTTTCCTCAGGTCCGATCTCTCGCTTGGGTTGTTTTAAGATGCTGCTTGCAATAAATTCGGAAAGTTGGGGGATTGTATCGGCCATTATTTCTCCTTTGTAGAACGCAAATACGCCTCCATAAATTCGTCGAGGTCGCCATCGAGGACAGCTTGCGTGTTTCCGGTTTCGTACTCGGTGCGATGGTCTTTCACCATCTGATAGGGATGTAGAACATAGGAGCGGATCTGACTCCCCCATTCTGCTTTGGTGTACTCACCGCGTAGAACGGCGCGCTCCTCTTCTCTTTCGGCTTGCCTGAGTTCCAGCAACCGAGCGCGAAGGATTCGCATGGCGAATTCGCGGTTCTGAGTTTGAGATCGCTCGTTTTGACAGGTGACAACGATACCAGTTGGGAGATGCGTGATGCGAACTGCGGTGGCGTTTTTCTGCACATTCTGTCCACCCGCGCCAGACGAACGGAAGACATCCACCCTGATATCGCCGGGGTCGATTTGGATTTCGGCCTCATCCATCGCCACCTGCGGTAGGACCTCGATGAGCGCAAAGGAAGTATGCCGGCGATGCGCGGCGTCGAATGGGGAAAGTCGCACAAGACGATGGACACCCTTTTCGGAGCGCAGATAGCCGAACGCGTATTCTCCATTCACGGCAATGGTGACACTTTTGATTCCTGCCTCTTCGCCCTCGGTAATATCTAAAATCTCCGTTTCAAAGCCACGCGCTTCTGCCCAGCGAAGATACATGCGCTCAAGCATGGCAGCCCAGTCCTGCGAGTCCGTTCCTCCCGCGCCGGCATGGATCGCAAGGATGGCGGCATCGTGGTCATATTTGCCCGAAAGCATTGCTGTGAAGGATCGCTTCTCCAGCTCGGCTTCAATGGAGGAGACTTCCGTCTCCAAATCGAGACGCAGGCTTTCATCGTCGAGTTGGGCAAGTTCCAGCGCGTCGTGCAGACGGCGCGAAAAGGCACGCCAGGAGTCGACCTCGGCTTTTGTGTTGTTATATTGTTTCATCACCTGCTGGGCTTTTGAGGGATTCCCCCAGAAATCAGGTGCTTCAATTTCCTTTTCGAGCTGGGAAAGTGTTTTCTCTTTAGACGCAAGGTCAAAGACGCACCAGTAACTGGTCAGTTAACTCTTGGGCAGGTTTTAGACGGTTGATGAGGTCTTGCATGATTCCTCCGGAAAGAAGAGAATAGACATAGGTTTAATTGCTTGCTAAGATGCCGTCGACAAAGGCGTCGGGGTCGAACGGTAGCAGGTCTTCTGGTTTTTCACCTAAGCCAACGAACAGAATGGGGAGCTTCAACTCGTTCTGGATCGCAAATGCCATGCCCCCGCGCGCTGACGAGTCTAATTTAGAAAGGATTACTCCAGTTACCCCGACCGCTTCTTTAAACGCTTTGGCTTGTTGCAGCGCATTTTGCCCGGTCGTGGCATCGAGCACCAGCCAGATTGCATGGGGAGCGTCGTTGAGGGCTTTGCCGGTTACGCGATAGACTTTTTTTAATTCTTCCATTAGATTGAAACGAGTGTGCAGGCGTCCCGCAGTATCGATCATGACGATGTCCACATTCCGAGCGACCGCAGATTGCACTGCGTTGAACGCGACCGCACCGGGATCGGATTCCGGCGCGCCAGAGACAACGTCTACATTCAGGCGATCCCCCCAGACCTGGAGCTGGTCGACTGCCGCAGCACGGAAGGTGTCTGCCGCACCGAACAGGAGACTCTTGCCCTCGCCTTGGAAGCGCCGGGCGAGCTTGGCAATGGTCGTCGTTTTGCCAGATCCATTTACACCCACCACCAGGATCACCGCAGGTTTCACTTTCCAACGCGGAACAGAAGATGCGTCGAGCCTTAACCGGAGTTCGTTTTTAAGCGCATCAGTAAGTTCATTCGCGCCGGTCAGACCCTCGTTCAGGACGACTCGCTGCATGGAGGCGATGATGTCTGCAGTGGTTTCGATGCCCAAATCCGCTTGAATGAGCAATGCTTCCAGATCATCCCAGGTTTCCTGAGTGATTTCGGTAGCACCAAATAATGTTGCGAGCCGTCCAAAAGTTGTTTTGCTGGTTTTGGCAAGCCCACTTCTCCACTTCGCAAAAAGGTCAGCCATGACGGGCGATTATATCATGCAGGAACCTGTGTTATACTCGTTTTTCGTCTGCGGGCAAATTCAATTGCATTCTTAAGTAAGGATAGAAATAAAGGTGTATGACTATGACGAATGAACCAATTCATGTAACCGATGCTGCTTTCGAGCAGACCGTTCTCCAGTCGTCCATTCCCGTGATCGTGGATTTTTGGGCGCCGTGGTGCAATCCGTGTAAGATGGTCGCTCCGATTCTGGATAAGCTGGCAAAGGAATATGAAGGGAAAATACTGGTGGCTAAAATCAATACAGATGAGAACCCCGAGTGGATGATGAAGTATGGCATCCAGGGGATTCCCACTATGCTGTTTGTTGCGAATGGAAAAATTGTTCACCGCCAGGTGGGCGCACTGCCCGAGCGAATGCTGCGCGATGTTGTGACCCAGTTCATGGAGGTTATCCAGCAGTCCTAGCCCGAAGGAGAGCAAGATGCGGAAGATCCTTCTTGCCGTTACGGTTTTGCTGTTGCTGGTAAGTTGTCTGCCATTTACACCGGCACCTAATCCCGGTCCCACGATGGATGTTACCGCGGCAGCAGCACGCATGCAAACCGCTGTTTTGACTGGCGTTCTTTATCAAGACAGAGTCGAAATCAAATAATGCATAGACTGAATGTCCCGCAGGTTCATCGTCACACAGGTGAAGCTTGCGGGACGCTGTATGTGTGGAAATAAGTTGTCTTATTCGAGATCAAAAAGGAAGCAATTGTCCATGAAACAGAAGGTATTAACGCTGAGTGTTCTGCTCGCTTTATTGATTAGCGCATGTGCGCCCAAGGCAGGTCCGACTATGGATCCTGTGGATGTCCAACATACGGCCGAGGCTGCGGCATTTACCATGGTCGCCCAAACCGAGCAGGTAATGCCAACGGACACAGCCGTGCCTCCCACGGCGACATCCACTCTCCCAGCGACTTTAACTCCGCTGCCCACACTGACAGTGGACGCCTCCCTTCCTACCGTAACCGGCGTCGCTACAACGAGCGGCTTGGCGACCTCGGTTCCTCCAACCTCTCCTGCGCCGGTCGCTGCCACCGACGCGAATTGCAATAAAGCTCTGACTTCCTGGAAGGGACCGACGTCGAATTTTACGATCATAAACGAGACCAAACCACAGGGAGAGATTATCCTGTCGCTGTACGTGGTCACTGAATTGGGAGAATGTGGCTACCTGGCGGATGTTTCAAAAGGTCCCGCTGGCCTCTACAGTGCAGGTGCCTTTGTGGAGGGAAAGAAGGACTTTAAAGTCTTTGGCGGCTTCCGCATCACAGAGGGGAATTGGAAGATCACCGTACGGAACGACAAAATCATTGCTTTGGGTAGCTGCTACCCTGGCTGCTAAACAATAGGAGACCTTCTGAACTATGAAGCACATCACGTTTTTTGCACTTATGTCCATCCTGGCTCTGACCATCACGGCATGTGGAGCCCAGCCCGTCCCCACGGTCAATGCAGCCGACGTTCAGCACACGGCCGAGGCGGCGGCCTTTACGATGGTCGCGCAAACACAGGAGGCGATGCCAACCAACACGCCGGTTCCGCCTACGGATCTTCCCACGAATACTCCTGCTCCGACGGATACTCCGGCTACGTCACCGACAATCGCCACACTCGCAGCTGGCTCGACAACAGTACCAACAATAGCACCCGCGAGCAGCGGGAATGGCACAGTGGATCCATGCTCCACAAGGACTTTATCATGGTCGCCGAAAGGCAAGAGTACCGTCATCCGGATTGCTAATCTCACCAAAACATCGGTTAATGTATCTGTTTATTTGAATCAAACAGCAGGCGCGGGAGAATGTGGATACCGCGCCTATACCCTTGCTAAATTAGGCGATGTGGTCATTACGGACCTCGTTCAAGGTTGCTACAACCTATGGGCTTGGAGTCCGGATAACAAAATCCATGTCAACGCCAGCGGATTTGGATGCATCAACAACACGGATAAGTGGACGTTCGAAATCAGCGAAGACTCCATCAAGTTCACACAATAGTAAAAAATGAATCAAAAAGCGAGCCAGTGCCGGCTCGCTTTTTGATTCATTCTCGCAAATCAACTTGTGGGACTCGTATTATTCATTAGATCCGTGGCAAATCGAAGCCATGCGGGCATTGGTAAGTTTGATCAGGTCTGCAACTGGAAGCTTGATATTGAGGCCTCTTTGACCGCCGGAGATATGGATCTCGGAATAGTTTTGCGCTGATGAATCCAAAACCACTTGAAAGCCTTTGTTAATCAGCGCCAGAGGGGAAATGCCACCGGCTTGTAAACCGGTTAATTGCTCCGCTTCGCGCTCGCTGGGCAAATAAACTTTTTTTTCTCCCACGGCTACCGCGAGTAATTTCAAATCTACGTTTGCTGTTCCCGGCACAACCGCAAGAAGTGGTTTCCTGGGTTTCTCGCGGGTGACGACAATTGTTTTATAGACCTTTTCCGGCTCTACACTTAAGAAATTTGCGGTTTCCAGGGCTCCTAATTTTTCAGCAGGCGTTTCATACACCTGATAGGCAACTTTACGAGAGTCTAGTAATCGAGTGACATTATTTACAAGGGGCATTGTTCTATCCGTTTTTACTAGTATTCAGAACAATTCTACCGCGCTGATTTCAAAACTATCGCGTTTACTATTTGTTTATATGCCCGTAGTACAATACTCGCATGAAGTCCGTAGTCCATGCCATACCGCTCGAAAGGCTTTTGGAGCAGCTCCCGGAGAATTACAGCCTCGCCGACCGGGAGTTGGTCCAGCGCGCTTACCGGGTGGCAGAAGAGGCACATCGCGAGCAAAAGCGTCATTCCGGTGAGCCGTACATCAATCATTGTCTTGCTGTCGCCAGCATTCTGGCAGACTTACGCGTGCCACCCGAGGTTGTCGCGGCGGGGCTATTACATGACACGGTCGAAGATACAACTGTAACCCTCAACGACATCCGCCGCGATTTCGGCGGGACGATCGCTACCCTAGTAGATGGCGTTACCAAGCTAACGAACTTGCCGCGCGTTTCACGAGACGACCAGCACGCTGAGAACTCCAACGGAAGCGATACGGATGCCATCCTCGAAAATGGGCATAACAACGGCAGCATCCCCCTCGGGCGAAAACAAGATCTTGTCTCCGAAACACTGCGCAAGACATTTCTTGCTATGGGCGATGATGTCCGTGTGGTGTTGATCAAGCTGGCGGACCGCTTGCACAACATGCGCACGCTCGGCTTTATGCCGGAATATAAACGAAAACGAATCGCGAAAGAGACTCTCGATATTTTTGCTCCGCTTGCCAACCGCCTGGGTATTTGGCAGATCAAGTGGGAGTTGGAAGATCTGGGCTTCCGCTATGTGAACCCCGAAAAATATAAGGAGATTGCCGAGCAGCTCCAGGAGCGTCGCCCCGATCGGGAAGCGCAGATCGATTCGATCAAAGCGAATCTTCTCCAGTTGTTGGATAGCAACAATATCAAGGTCGAAATCAGCGGGCGTCCGAAGCATATCTATTCCATTTATAAAAAGATGACGCAGAAGGGCAAGCCCTTTGACCTCGTTCGAGATGTGCGCGCGGTTCGTTTGATCGTGCAGGATATTCCTTCGTGTTATGCCGCCCTGGGTGTTATTCATACACACTGGCGGCCAATCCCAGGCGAATTTGATGATTACATCGCCGCACCCAAAGACAACTTTTATCAATCGCTGCATACCGCTGTGATCTATGATGACAAGCGCCCGCTCGAAGTGCAGATCCGTACTTTTGAGATGCACCAGAATGCGGAGTATGGTATTGCCGCGCACTGGCGCTATAAGGAAGGCTCGCACCGCGATAAATCCTACGAGCAGCGCATCAACTGGCTGCGCAACATGATGGAGTGGCGCTCAGATGTGAACGACGCTCAAGAATTCGTCGAGGGGATGAAATCGGATGTGTTCCAGGATCGCGTCTACGTCTTCACGCCGCGTGGCGATATCATTGATTTGGCGGCCGGTTCTACGCCGATTGACTTTGCGTATCACGTCCACACGGATATCGGACATCGCTGCCGCGGCGCACGTGTCAACGGGAAGCTCGTCCCGTTGTACCAGGATCTAAAAACGGGCGACCAAGTCGAGATTCTAACGGCGAAGCGTGGTGGTCCCAGCCGTGACTGGTTGAATTCCAATCTGGGACTCGTTAAAACCCAGCGGGCGCGTTCTAAGATTAAAGCGTGGTTCAAGAAACAGGAAGACGAACAAAACCTGGCGCAAGGTCGCGCGGCTCTCGAGCGAGAATTGCAGCGGCTCGGCATCACTGTAATGAACTTTGAAAAGATGGCGCGTGAGCTCTCGTTCAAGACGCCGGATGAAATGTACGTCGCCCTGGGGAATGGTGACCTTTCCGTGAATAAGGTCATCCGGCAGCTCGCAGAAGCGGAAGAAGCTCCCGATCTATTGGAGATTACGACGCCGGGTCAGGACGGGAATAAACCGACCGATGCCGTCGAAGTGGTGGGCCTTAAAGGATTGATGACGACCATGGCAAAGTGTTGCAACCCGATGCCCGGCGATCAGATCGTCGGTTATATCACACGTGGACGTGGCGCCACGATCCATCGTCAGGATTGTCCGAATGTGCTGCACCGCAAAGATAAGGAGCGCTTTTTGCAGGTGGATTGGGGGCAAGTGGAACATACTTTCCCTGTACCGGTCACGGTCAAGGCATACGACCGTCAGGGATTGATGGGCGATATTTCCACGCTGCTGCAAAATGAGGGCGTGAACATCGCCGATGTTTCCGTGAATATCAACCGCAGTCTTGCAGATCTAAAACTCGTCGTCGAAGTGCGCGACATTGCCCAGCTCAGCCGCGTGCTGACTCGTATCGAAAGCTTACCTAACGTGCTCGAAGCCGCGCGCACCAAGCCGGGATAAGTGCTGCTTCCGATCCGTAACCAATTGCGAATCCAAAATCACCGATAACAAAGTATAATGTCGCCGCTTGCTGGCGAAGCACCGCATCATTTCGTAAAGCGGTAGGAACGACTATGTCATTGTTAAGCGTAGAAGAAGCGCGTGAGCGCATCCTTTCCCAATTTAATCCTGTCAAAACTGAAACACTGCCTTTGGCAGAATCATCCAACCGCGTCCTGGCGGAAGATATTCACGCCGCAGACGATCTGCCGCTTTTTGACAATTCCTCCATGGATGGGTTCGCCGTTCGCGCCGAGGACATAGCAAATATCGAGCCTGACGCGCCGCGCAGGCTGCGGGTGGTTGCCGATATACCGGCGGGCATGTCCCCAGCGATTACGCTTGCACCCGGTGAAGCGGCGCGCATTATGACCGGCGCGCATATGCCCGCGGGTGCGGACACGGTTGTCCCGGTGGAGGATACCGATTTCCATGACCGCGCCGCGGGGACAACCGCGCCGGAAGCGGTGCAAATTTTCAAGCCCGCCAAAATCGGAGATAACGTTCGCCCGCGTGGCATGGATCTGCAAACCGGTGACATGGTCCTTCCAAAGGGGAGAAGATTGAAACCGCAGGATGTAGGTCTGCTGGCGATGCTTGGAATTTCACGGCTACCTGTTTATAAAATCCCCAGAATAGCTTTGCTCTCCTCCGGCGATGAATTGGTTGCCGTTGATGCTCCCTTGGAAAAGGGAAAGATTCGCGACTCAAACTCATATATGATCGCCGCCCTAGTGGAAGATGTGGGAGCTGAGGTCATTCGTCTCGGTGTGGCAAAGGATAGTTTTGAAGCGGTCAAAATGCTGTTTGAAAAAGCAGCTTACCTGCGCGTTGACTGCATCCTTTCGACGGCCGGCGTCAGCGTCGGCGCGTTCGATTATGTCAAAGAGGTAATCGAGTCAAACGGCAGCATGGATTTTTGGCGCGTGAACATGCGCCCGGGCAAACCGGTCGCCTTCGGACAGTATCGAGAGATTCCGTTCATTGGCTTACCCGGCAACCCCGTTTCTGCGTTCGTGGGGTTTGAGGTGTTCGTCCGGCCCGCGATTGAGCGGATGGCGGGCATATTAAACGGAGGCAGGCCAACGGTCCGGGTGCGATGCGAAGAGGAGATCAACTCCGATGGACGTGAGAGCTATTTGCGTGGCGAAATTCATGAGGAAGATGGCGTCCTGGTCGCACGTCTGACTGGACATCAGGGCTCTGGCAATCTCCACTCGCTGGTACAAGCAAATGCTTTACTTATTATCCCCGCTGGTGTAAAATGCGTGCCTGCTGGTCAGGAAGTAAAGGCTTGGTATCTTTGAGGACACATGGATAATCGACTGCGCAAGATCATCATAGGGCTGGCAATTCTAGGTTTGCTGGTCTCCATTTACATGACCATTTTTAAATTAACAAATAATGAAGCAATGTGTATTGGCTCCGGCGGCTGTTCCGTGGTGAATGCCAGCCGCTACTCTGAAGTGAATGGCATCCCCGTTGCATTGATCGGTGTGGGCGGCTATGCGGCGATCCTGGCGCTGCTTTTTCTCGAGCAGAGGCCCGGCTTTTTCCAGGAAAACGGGACGATGATGCTGTTTGGTATTTCCCTGGTTGGTTTCCTGTTTACTCTGTATTTGATTGTGGTTGAGGTCTTTTTCATTAAAGCATATTGCCCATTTTGTTTGACCTCACAAGCGGTGATGACGATCATTTTCATTCTTTCTGTCACACGCCTGGTCAAACAACCCCAATTTCAGGAGGATTTGAATGCCCCGTATTAAATGTCATTACATTGATTGTGTATTCCTGGACGAAGGTTATTGCAGTGCGGCCGCCATTGAACTGGACCCCGATACGGGCTGCGCCACCTATTCTCCCAGCGATGAAGCCGCCGCAGAAGAAGATTGGGAAGAAGAGGAATCGGAAGAATGGGAAGAAGATGATGCGGAAGATGAGGACGACGAGCTCTGGGACGAAGAGGAAGACGAGTTCTAGCGCGCCATTCTCCGCCGATTGTTGATCGCAATAAAAGAGCCTTCTCTCCCGAGAGGCTTTTTCGTTTAAATTTCCCTCGTGACGGAGACCCTCATCAGGTTGCTTCGCGAGCTGCCCGTCCCAGCGTGCTCTCACAATATCGATATAACAGCACACCCGCAGCGACCGCAAGATTCAACGAACTGACCCGTCCTTGCATCGGCAGGGAGACGGTCAGATCGCAGGCTTTGATCTGTTCGACGGAGAGTCCCTTTTGCTCGTTTCCTAAGACCAGCACCCAGGGGATGTTCGGCATGAAAGTTTGATATTCCACATCACCATGCGCAGACGTGCCAATCAGTTGATAACTTTGCCCACGCGCCCACAGCACGAAATCGTTGAATGAAGTTTGCACGATCGGTTTCCAGAAAATCGTTCCCATACTCGAACGGACCAGAGTGGGATGATATAACTCCACGCCGCCATCGAGCAGGAAGAGAGCCTCTGCGCCAACCGCGTCCATAGTGCGTAGAATCGTTCCCACATTACCAGGGTCTTGTGGGGAAACAAGCGCAACGCAAATATTCGGAGACGTAAGAATGGAAGCGGAGGTATGGCGTTGCTGGACAATGGCAAGGATCCCTTGCGGATTCTCTTTGTCGGCCAACGAGTCCATCACTTGAGGGGAAACAGGCTGGGTCTTGGCGGCGAGGTGGGCGATTAAGCTTTTCGCAAATTCACTGCTCAAAAGCTCAGGTGCATAAAGAACCGATTCCACATCCCATCCGGCGGAGATCGCTTCGCCCACGTGGTGAATACCTTCCACGAGGAATAATCCACTTTCTGCGCGGGCTTTTTTCTGGCGAAGGGCACGCGCCTGCTTGACGAGCGAATTGCTGAGACTGGTGATCAGCGGTTTATCCATGTGCGGATAGCAGGAGCTTCGTTTTTATTTTTGGTCGTTTGCAACGACAACCAGCTTTGCAATCATCCCGGCCTGGACGTGACCGGGCGTTTTACACACCACTTCATATTCACCGGGGTCTGGAGGTGCAACAAACGATGTCTTTGTCGATCCGCCCGGAGCCACTTCCACCTGCCAGTAGACATTGGGCAGATCTTCGTCCGTAAATTCTGTCCCTGCGGACGTTCCCTTCTGCATAATCACAAAGTTATGGATCACACCGCCGTTATTGCTCGCATTCAGCGTAATTTCCTGCCCGGCCGGAACCGTAAATTGATTCGGGCTAAATTGAAAATCCGTCATAGTGACATCGATTTTTGTCGTGGGCGAAGAGGCTGATCCTCCGCAAGCGGTTAACGCCAAGCTGAGGACAAGCATCATGAAAAAAACAGTCCTTTTCATATTTCTCCTTCCAGATATTTTCTAGGGTTTATTGTAATATAACGCCTCTCTACTATTGTAAGTACAAGCTTAGGATACGCCTTGTTATGATGTACAATATTCCAGAATTTGCTTCACATTAAAAAATGGAGACCTTTAGGAATTAGGATGGCAACCTTAACACAATCCAATACAAATAGATATTGGACGTATGCACTCTGGCTGGCACTTTTCACTATTTTTTATAACTTTGCAGAGGGACTGGTATCCATCTCTTTCGGTTTCTCTGATGAAGCGCTAACCCTCTTCGGCTTCGGCGTCGACTCGTTCATCGAAGTGATGTCCGGCATGGGCATCCTGGCAATGATACTTCGCATCCGGCAACATCCGGACCGGGCGCGCTCACAGTTTGAGAGAACCGCTTTAAGGGTAACAGGTTTCTCGTTCTATCTGCTAGTTGCCGGCCTCGCCTTCACCGCTATTTACAACATTTTCACCGGTCATAAGCCCCAAACTACTCTTCCCGGCCTGATCATCTCGCTGATCTCAATTGCAATGATGTGGTTGTTAGTCATGGGGAAACGCAAAGTAGGCCGTGCGCTCAATTCGCAACCGATCCTCTCGGATTCGAATTGCACGATGGTATGCATTTATATGTCAGTAGTTCTATTGGCGTCGAGCCTGATCTATGAGGTCACAGGTTTTGGTTTCGTCGACTCGATCGGCGCGCTGGGCTTGATCTGGTTTTCATATAGTGAGGGAAAAGAAGCCTTTGAAAAGGCGGCTGGCATGGAAGATTGCTGCGACGATGACCAGTGTGAAGATAACGCCTAACAAATTTTTGATCGAAAATCATTCCCGTCGGTAACACCAGCCTCGTCAATGATTCTGTGACCAATCAGAATCTAGTATCCGTCTCAAATCGCAGGTTCTTAGCGTTAAATACAGTAGCCCGACTGCATTCCGTTTACTTGTCTGGTCTTGTGTCTGTCTATATATAGTATGGCTTGAAAGGAAAATGAAGACTATGGAAGATTCAAACCATATTCGAGTTGCAATCGCCGGACTCGGAAATTGTGCGGCCAGCCTGATCGAAGGCATCCAGTATTATCGTCAGAATCCTCAATCGGATGAAGGACTGCTCTTCCCTAATCTGGGATGCTATTCCGTCCGTGATATTGAGATTGTGACCGCCTTTGATATTTCGAGTCTTAAGGTGGGCAAGCTGGTGAAAGAGGCAATCTATCAGGCTCCTAATAATTTTATCCGGATTCCTGGTGTACATGTGGATGGCGCAGCTCGCGTATTTCGGGGGCCCACCCTGGATGGGAATCCCGAGCATCTGGCGCGCTTCGTACCAGAATCTAGCGAAAAGCCAGTCGACGTAGTTTCCGTATTGAAAGATCATAGTGTAGAGGTGTTGGTCAACTTGCTGCCCACCGGGAGTTTCGAGGCAACAGAATTTTATGCGCAATGTGCCTTGGAAGCTGGTTGCGCCTTTATCAATTGTATTCCCACTGTTCTGGCACAGCGTCCCGAAATGCAGGCACAGTTTCGCCAGCGGCAGCTCCCCTTGTTAGGTGATGATATCAAAAGTCAAATGGGTACGACGATCCTGCATCGCGCACTATTGCATCTGCTTGAGTCGCGTGGTGCAGCATTGCATAAAACTTCGCAAGTGAATATCGGCGGAAATACAGATTTTGCAAACTTTGTCCAGCGCGCCGAATCAAAACTGGTATCCAAGCGTAAGTCGCTGGCTCGCTATCTGCACGAAGATACAGCTTTTCATGTAGGGCACCATTACGATCCTACCAAGGGACCGTTGAAAAATGCATTCATTGAGATAGAAGCAGGTGTGTTTGGAAACTCACCGGTCAAGCTTTCCATCAAATTGGAGAGCGATGATAAGCCGAACAGTGCTGGATCGGTTGTCGACCTCATCCGCATTGCAAAAGGTGCATTAGATCATCACATGGGAGGCTTAATTCCAGATGCGTGCGCCTTCTACTTCAAATCGGCACCCACACCTATGGACGACCTTGAGGCGTTGGAGATGATCCGTCACAACTGGGTGGATCTCTATGCTGCAATTCCTGAAAAAATATGATAAGCCCCTCTCCATCGGCGTATTTGCTATCTCAATCCTATTGAGCATCGCCGTTTTCTTCATTCCACTCGATCCAAATGAAATGAAGGTGTACGGGTATGGGGGTATTTTTGTTATTACCTTGCTGGGGGCTGCAACTCTCTTTATACCCGGTCCTACCATGGTCGCAACTTTTGTGATCGGTGCAGTGCTGAATCCTGCGATCGTAGCGGTGGTAGCAGGCTTCGGATCCGCGATTGGCGAAAGCACGGGCTATGCAGCTGGCTTTGCCTCGCGAGCGTTCGTCGCACCCCAGGAAAGAAAGAATTCCTGGTATCAGCGAATTCTTCACTGGATGGGAAGGAATCCATTTCTTACAATATTCCTGCTCGATGCCATCCCAAACTTTGTGGGCGATATCGCCGGCTTGATCGCCGGTCGTAACAAATACTCGTACTGGAAATTCCTGCTTGCAAGCTTTCTGGGTAAGACAGTCCGCTTTTCCTTGAGTACCTACTTGGGTGCGGCTCTCGGTCGTTATTTTCCGGGAAAATAACAGAAGGACCAAACACTATGATCTCACAGTGGGTTCGGACCTGGTACAGGAAGGTTGTTGATCCATTTTTGGAAGTACTGGCTAGGTTAAACGTCACTGCAAACATGCTCACCGTGGCGAGTATGCTCGTCATCATAATGGCTGGTATCTTTTTGGCATTCGGCAAGCCGATTATAGGGGCGTGTGTCCTCATGTTCGGAGCATTCCTCGACGGCATCGACGGTGAATTGGCGCGAGTCAGTGGTGTTAAGTCCTCGTTTGGAGGTTTTCTCGATTCGATATGCGATCACATCGGCGATTTCACAATCTATTTGGGATTATTGATTCCTTATCTTCAGAAGAATGCATTTATGGAGATTATTCTCATTTTTGTAGCGATGTTTGCTTCCGTCTTTGGGAGTCACGTTCGATCTCGCGCTGGAGTGGTTGCCATTGATACGAGGACAATCGGCATCTTTACCCGCTTCGAGCGGATTTTTCTGCTCTTTATCTGTATTCTGATCGGGAAAGTGATCATTGCACTTTGGGGGCTGGCAATCTTCAATAGCTTCTCTGCTTTACAGCGTGTGATTTACACCATACAAGCTTATCGCAAGCAGAACATCTCGGTGCAGAGCGCGGAAACGTTATAATCTAACAGTGCCGCTAAATTTTAGGAGGCGTTCATGAGCATTTCACGAATCGGAGAAACCCAAGCGAAACCTGAATTAATTGAGGAATTACGCGACTTTTTGCTTTCGATCATCCCACTCATTCAGTCATCGCCAGGATGTGAGGCGGTTCAGTTATATCAAAGCCAGGATGAGCCTACGAAGTTCCTCATGATCGAAGTATGGGACAGTGTCGAATCCCATCGAGCTTCTGTGAAGAACATTCCCTCTGAACTTCTTGCCAAAATTCAACCATTGCTGGCTTCCCCACCGAGTGGAAATTATTTTGCTTTGGTGGCAAAGAGCTAAAAAGCGAGCGCAAATGCGCTCGCTTTTTATTTACTGCGGTTTCATCACCACTTTGATGCAACCATCCAATTTATGCTTGAAAGTCTCGTACGCCTCTGGCGCTTCGTCCAAAGAAAAGATATGCGTGACCACAAACGATGGGTCGATCTGCCCGCTTTCGATCATATCAAAGAGTGGCTGCATATAACGGTGGACATGCGCCTGTCCCATTTTGAAAGTCAGTCCCTTATTGAAGGCAGCGCCCATTTGGATCTTGTCCACAAAACCGCCGTAGGCTCCGGCCAGGGATATCGTACCACCTTTACGACAAGCCTGGATACATTCGCGCAGCACATAGGGACGATCCGTTTCGAGGCGCGCTGCCTGCTTCGCCCGGTCATAAAAGCCCTCCAGACCATGCTTGTGGGCTTCCATGCCAACGGCGTCAATACAGACATCCGGGCCCATGCCGCCGGTCATTTGCTTGAGGGTTTCAACGACATCAATTCCTTCATAATTGATGACCTCCGCCCGTCCATAGCGCTGCGCCATATCGAGGCGTTCCGGATAGCGATCAATGGCAATGACCCGGGCGGGATCAAACGTCCACGCGCTTTGGATCACAAACTGACCGACCGGCCCACAGCCCCAAACCGCCACTGTTTCTCCGGGCTTAATGTTTGCCTGTTCGGCAGCCATATATCCGGTCGGAAAAATATCGCTCAAGAATAACACTTGCTCATCACGGAAGCCGTTCTCGACTTTGAACGGACCGACATCTGCGAACGGCACCCGCACATACTGCGCTTGTCCACCGGCGTAGCCACCCATCAAATGGGAATATCCGAAGATGCCGGCCGGTGAATAGCCGAACATGCCTTCAGCAAGAGCCGCTTTGGGATTCGAGTTGTCACACAACGACCACATTCCGTTCTTGCAAAAGTAACAATTGCCGCAGGCAATCGGAAACGGAACGATCACGCGGTCGCCAATGCTTAAGTTCTTGACTCCACTACCCACTTCCACAACCTCGCCCATGAACTCGTGGCCAAGGATGTCACCTGGCTTCATGAACGGAATATAACCATCATAAAGATGAAGATCGGATCCGCAGATCGCCGTGGAGGAGACCTGAATGATGGCGTCACGCGGATTGATCAGCTTTGGGTCCGGGACATCTTCTACTCCTACATTGTTAATTCCATTCCAACAGACTGCTTTCATGCCATACTCCTGTTTTTCTTACCCGAGATCCACGCCGGCGGATCACTGGCCGGGAACGATTGGGCGGAGGCTTCCTCGACGAGGTCGCGCTCGCGCCGGCGGTCGGCGATGGACCGGTCAAATTCTTTGCTGCGGCCCGAGGGCTGCCCCTCCACCGAAGCGATTTCGCCGGTTTCCATATATTGTTTGAAATGACGCAGGTCCTCGCGTATCTGTGTGGCAGGTTCCTCACCCAACAGCTTAGCAATCGCCGCGCCCATCGAACCGGCCGGCGGGTGATATTCCATGTGCACGCTGACGATGGTTCCGCGCCCGCCTGGATCCTCGCGAAACTCCACCGCGCCCATACTTTCGACCACCGAACCTGGCAGGGACTTCCAGGCGATATACTCGTTCTCACGCTCCTCGGTGACTTCCGAGTCCCATTCGACCTCGCGCCCAAACGGTGCCTTGGCAACCCAATGCGATCGCGTCCCGCCGGTGGATTCGTCAACATCAACACGATTCAAATGGGTCATGAAGCGCGGTAGATTTTCAAAGTTGCGCCAAATGCGAAACAGCTCGTCGCGTGGTTTGTTCACGGTCACCGAGCGCTGCACCTGAATGCCGCGCTGTCCTTCTTCGGCGCGGTTGATATCCAACATCTCGTAAAATACACAATGACCTGTGGCACCGCGATAGAGCATATAGCCTGCTTCCAATCCCAGTGGAAGCCCCACCTTAATATCAGGACGGCGCGTCAGAAGATACGATAGCGTTGCCAGACCGCTCGCAATCGATGCCTTACGTTCCGCAGCCCCCACGTTGACTCGGGTTTGCACCGGTCGTTCCATTTGCAAATCCATATCAGACTCCTTTTATTCCTGGTCAATATAGGATCGGTGTGCACTCATGATCCGGGTAAAGATTCCTAAGGCCATGCCCCACACCAAATGTGCCGCGATCATCAACACATTCCGCCGCCAGGGATGCTGTGTAGCTGGAGGTAGAATGTGGAAGGCAGGAAGCCAGCCCAAATAACTACCTGACCAGACCGCCAAGCCCATCAGCGAGCCCTTCACCGTTTCGTTGAGCGGTACGCGCGGCTCCAGGACTCCATATAAAGAACCCGTTGCCGCTCCGAACAAAAAGTGAAGAGTCAACGTCAGCCAGGTGAGCTCGTCAGCATCAAGTTTCTCGTCCACGCCGGTTTCCTTCGTCAGTCTGCGCGTGATCAAGCGTGGCGGCAACGGATATTTTTCGCGCCGCGGCAGCATCCTCCAGGCGGAACGCATAAAAATGGTCATCGGTAGAGTTGCTAGTAATCCTGCAAGTGCACCTTTTACTAAATTTTGGAAGGGGGAATTAAAACGTGCCATGGAATGGTTTACCCGTAATTCTGAGATTCGGATCTTTACACCGTCTTACAACTATAAGGGTCTTCTGGCAGCTTTTCAACACGGAAGCCACCTAGCATCACTAAGGAAATACCCTACTCAGTAGAACGAGAAAAGCGATGATATAATACGCTTGTCCGTGATTAGTAGGAGTAGTAAATTGACCGATATCCTGTAGTTCACACCTTTTTCAGGGCACTTACCTGCTGAATTTTTAGCAGTGGCCGCTTCATGCCGCCAACTGCGCATCCCGAGAGCATTAATGTGCCGGGGATTCCAGCCGAGGGTTGCCCTCGGTTTTCGTTTTTAATACCCAAGACTACAGGATTATTTATGCTTACTGCTCATCATATTTATAAATCACACGGCATCCAGCCGATTCTGGAAGACGTCTCATTTAGCGTTAGCAGCAATGAGCGCATTGGGTTGATCGGCCCCAATGGCTGCGGCAAAACGACCTTGATGCGCATCCTGGCCGGGATTGACCAACCCGATGCAGGGACAGTCGTTTCGACGCGCCCGAGCATACGGGTAGGCTATCTTGCGCAAGGAATGGAGTTCGAACCTGGACAAACCATTCAGGCGGCGCTGAAGCTTGCTTCCGTTTCCCAAGCAGATCTCGAAGCTGAAATCGCCTCACTGGCTTCAGCTCTGTCAACGAACCCGATCGATACTCACCTCCAAGATCGATATGACGCTACGCTCCATCAACTCGCCACGACGAATAGCGAATTACCCGCTATTCTCGCCCCGCTTGGCCTGGCCGAGATTCCTCTGGATACACCGGTTACAAATCTCAGCGGCGGGCAAAAGACCCGTCTCATGCTGGCACGCGTCCTGCTGGAGGAGCCGCATCTGTTACTACTCGATGAGCCAACTAACCATCTCGATATCGAAATGCTCGAATGGCTGGAGGAGTGGCTCAATCGCTTTTCCGGCGCGGCACTGATCGTCTCGCATGACCGCGCATTTTTAGATAATACCGTCTCTTCTATTCTCGAACTGGACCCAGCCACACATCCTATCAAATCCTACCCTGGCAATTACGCAGATTACAC
>DATHUN010000713.1:0-7874 GCA_035462205.1 Anaerolineales bacterium | reverse complement strand
CGCTGGTGTAAGCATCGTACATCATCAAGCCCAGCTTTATCACGACCGAACCACGCTCGGATGGCTTATCGAGCATTTTGAGAAATTTGAGAGGTGCATTGAGCAGTCCCGAGAATCGCTTGAACATCGGAATGACCGTCGGAAGCGGCTTGACCAGATGCGGCGCGTTCAGAATCATGCGATTGCGTTCCTGCACCGCCTCGCGCACCAGGCGAAATTCGCCGTTCTCCAGATAACGAATTCCACCGTGTGCCATATGGGAGGAAGCCGCGCTGGCGCCCGAGCAAAAATCGCCGCGCTCCACGAGCAGCACATCCACACCGTTCAGTGCAAGATCACGGAAGGTGCCAATTCCATTGATCCCACCCCCGATAATAAGAACAGAAACATTTGGATTTTCTTTTAATGCAGAAAGTATTTCAGTACGATGCATGTATTGTGTTCCATCTTCCAGATTTCCAGCTTATCACTTGCGGCTTGATACCCGAAACCTGAGATCTCATTCGACCCAATCGAACGTGCGCGTCACGGCTTTTTTCCAACCCGAGTATAACTTCTTTCGCAAATCTTCGTCCATGGACGAATGCCACTCTTTTTCTCTGCCCCAATTAGAACGCAGTTCGTCATAATCTTTCCAAAAACCGACCGCGAGGCCTGCGGCATAGGCGGCACCGAGAGCAGTCGTCTCCGAGATTTTTGGACGAATCACAGGCACGCCCAGAATATCAGATTGAAATTGCATCAGCAGCTCGTTGAAGACCATACCGCCATCCACTTTGAGGGCAGTCAGCCTGACGCCCGAATCGCTTTCCATTGCGTCGAGAACCTCGCGCGTCTGGTAGGCTGTCGCTTCGAGGGCGGCGCGGGCAATATGTGCTTTGGTGACATAGCGTGTCATGCCGACGATCGCACCGCGGGCATTCGACTTCCAATAGGGCGCATACAGCCCACTGAATGCCGGCACAAAATAAATGCCGCCGTTATCCTCGACAGTATTTGCCAGTGTTTCCACCTCTGCCGACGATTGGATGATTCCCAGATTATCCCTAAGCCACTGGATCAACGCGCCCGTGATTGCAATAGATCCCTCCAAGGCATAAACCGCGTTTTGATTCCCGATCTTATATCCGAGCGTGGTCAACAATCCGGACGTGGAAGGAACTGGCTTCTCACCGGTGTTCAACAACATGAAACAACCCGTCCCGTAGGTATTCTTCGCCTCACCGGGATTAAAACAAGTTTGCCCGAATAACGCGGCATGTTGATCGCCGAGGTCCCCAGCAACGGGAATGTTCTGTATAGTCGGGCAGCTGCTCGACCCCACAGAACCATATATTTCGGAGGAGGACTTAATTTGCGGCAGCATCGCCCGCGGAATATCTAACAGGCCTAGAATTTCTTCATCCCAATCGAGCGTGTTGAGATTCATCAACATCGTACGGGACGCATTTGTCACATCGGTAATATGCGCTTGGCGGTCGAGGAGATTCCAGATCAGCCAGGTATCCATGTTGCCGAACAGCAATTCTCCATTCTTCGCTTTCTGACGTGCACCTTCCTCATGATCAAGAATCCATTTTATTTTTGGACCTGAAAAATAGGTAGCAAGAGGCAAACCGGTCCTTGCTCTGAAACGATCTTGTCCACCAGCTTTGGCTAATTCATTGATGATCGAATCCGTCCGCGTATCCTGCCAGACAATAGCATTGTAGATTGGCTTGCCAGTATTCTTGTCCCAGACGACGGTTGTCTCGCGTTGATTGGTGACTCCGATGGCGAGGATATCTTCCGCATCGACATTCCCTTTTTTCATCGCGCCCTCGATTACTTCCTGAGTCCGCTGCCAGATCTCAAGCGCGTCATGTTCCACCCAACCGGGCTTGGGATAAATTTGCCGATGCTCTTTTTGGTCCACAGCGATGACATTCCCCCCGTGATTAAAAATCATAAAACGAGTGCTGGTTGTGCCCTGATCAATTGCCGCAACGTATTGAGTCATGGTTCACCTCGGCCCAATTTTATAACAAAAGTCCTCGCCACGTAGCGAGGACTCTTTATCTTCAGTAAATTTATTCTTACCTGGTGGACATATCCATTTCGTCGTCCGGTTCAGCTGCAATATCCGGGATGGGTTCCAGCTGCGGCTCGGGCTCTGCGGTGTAAAGCAGCCGGTACACACCCACCGCCAGCGCTGCGCCCAAGAGCGGTCCCACGAAATAGATCAAATAGGTCATCCCATTGGCAGCTGTCCCTGCAGCCACAGCGGGACCAAAGGTTCGCGCCGGGTTCAGGGAAGCTCCCGTCAGCGGACCGCCGGCAAGGATCGCAACGGATAGCGAGGTGCCAATTGCCAAGCCTGCCATCGGACCACCCTTGCCTGCCACGGCGGTATGCAGAACTGTATTCACGAGGAAGAACGTCAATAAAGCCTCCACCAACACAGCGTAATACGGATACTGCTGTGTCAGAATGCCTTGCGTTTGTGCGGCCGTGAAGGCATTCGCGTTTACAAGTCCCACAATGGAACGTAGAGTAAAGGCGGCCAGTATCGCTCCCACAAACTGAGCGACCCAATACACGACGGCTTCCCCCCATGTCACCGTCCCATTCAAAGCAAGGCCGAATGTCACAGCCGGATTAATATGAGTGCCTGAAATATGACCAAAGGCGTAGGCAAACACAGCCAGAGTCAAACCATGGGCGAGGGCAACTGCCAGCAAGCCTTCCTGATATAAACCTGTTGCTGCACCCACGAATACTAGCGCAAATGTGCCGATCAATTCTGCAACAAACACTTTGTAATTGAACATGGATTCTCCCAATCGTATGAATGTATTTCAGATGCTGAAACCCCGGCGTTTCCGCAACGCTACGTCCAATTGCGTGCGCCGGCGAGAAATGACGACCCGCTCATCGATTTTTTCCCAGCCGGCTGTACTTCATCGAGAACGAGGATGCCGCCTTTCGCGCCAATCGCAGGCTGATTCCGCCAAACCAGCCTCTGCCCGGCGGTTGCCTGTCCCGGCTCCACATGGGCGCGATGGATTTTCAACAGCGTTCCATCGAAATCCATGAACGCGCCGGGCCACGGGTTGAAGGCACGCACGCGCCGTTCCAACTCGTTGACATCCTGTATGAAGTCGAGTTGTCCCTCTTCCTTTTTCATCATCGGCGCGTAGGTCATCCCTTCTTCGGGTTGGGGAGTAGGCATTAATTTGCCGGATAAATAATCAGGCAGAGTTTCGAGGAGCAGATCCGCGCCGAGCTGGGACACCTTTTCAAAAACGGAACCGGCTGTATCGTCTGGCATGAGAGGCATAGAGCGCTGGCTAAGCATCGGACCGGTATCCAGTCCTGCATCCATTTTCATAATCGTAACACCGGTCTCCTCATCCCCGTGCAGGATGGCAGCATGGATGGGTGCCGCGCCCCTCCAGCGAGGCAACAACGAGGCATGGACATTGATACATCCGTGGGGTGGCAAATCCAAAACATCCTGGCGGAGGATCTGACCGAACGCCGCGACCACGATCAGCTCCGGATTCCAGGCGCGTAATTGTTCCGTTGCTTCAGGCAATCGCAGCTTTTCCGGCTGCATCACAGGGATGGCTAGCTTCAGAGCGAGCATCTTAACAGGTGGCGCTTTGAGCTCTCGTCCGCGCCCAGAGGCGCGATCCGGCTGTGTAACAACACCCACAACATCATATGTCTCTGCCAAGGCCTGTAAGGTTGGCAATGAAAACTCGGGGGAGCCCATGAACACAACTCTTGTCATGAGGGCATTGTACCAGTACTTACGATTCCGAAATGCGTTTGCGTTTTGCTATCATTGGTTGTAAAATAACGAAAATTCAAACCAGATTATTTCGGAGGAACTCATGTCACAAGAACCAATGTCTGATATCACCAGCGATGACAAACTCTGGGCTGCCCTCGGTTATGTCATCCCGGTCATCGCTCTTGTTGTTCTTTTCATGGAAGACAAGAAGAACCGTCCGTACATCAAGTTCAATGCTGTGCAGTCCCTTGTGGTAACGGTGATCCTCTCGATCATCTCCACTGTGACATGTGGTTTTGGCGCCGTGCTCTTCCTCGTAATGCTATGGTGGGCATATCAGGCATACATGGGTCAGGATGTCCGCATCCCGATGATCAGCGATTTCATTCGTAATCAGGGCTGGGCATAAGTACTCGTAAACAAGAAAGTCCACACAAATGTGTGGACTTTTTCTTTATTAAACACTGGTAGGGTGGAAAGCTGCCCACCCTTACCAAGGGTTACGGTCCCCAGCGCGGCTGATAATCGCAATAATCATTGTTCGTCAGGCGGCGCAGATCTGTGCCATCGATGCGAATGACATAAATCTCGCAACCATGATCCTCACCAGGATGATCGAAGTAGGCCGTGAAAACCACCCATTTACTATCTGGCGAAAAGGCGGGACCCTGACTATTGCCGCCGCTCGGAGTCAGTTGGCGCACATTCGAGCCATCTGCGTTCATGATATAGACTTCGCGGTGCCAGGATTCTCCAGAATACGTCACAATGTATTGTCCATCCGCTGACCAGTCGCTGCGCCCGCGGATGGCAGGTAAATTGGATATTTGGGATAATTGCCTGCCATTCACATTAATTGTAAACAATTGCGTGAGTCCACTAATATTAGCAGCAAAGAGGATTTGTTTTCCATCCGGCGACCAGGTTGTATCCCAACCCTGAATCTGGGGGATATTCTCCACGTTGTCTCCGTTGGCATCCATCAACATCAACTGGAATTGATTCGTGTTCGGATTACTGCGCGTGAAGACGATCTTTTGTCGATCGGGGGAGAATTCAGGAGAGGTGAGGATACCAATTCGATTGGTGAGTCTCACTTCCGTGCCATCGGTAATATTAATCTTGTAAATCTCGTAGACATTCGCTTCACGAAAACCAGCATAGAGCACGTTCGTTCCATCTGGCGAAAGCGATGGATAGAAATGCTGCTGATTATTCTGCGAAGTCAACCTGCGAAATCCACTTCCATCCGCGTTCATGATGCAAACCTGATTCTGATATTGCACTTTGAACAACTGACAGGTAAATACAATATGCCCTGTCAGCTGATCTGCCGGGGACGGAGCGGGGATGGAGGATGAGGAACTTGGGTTCGCCGTTGGTGGTGGGACAGCAGTAAGCGAATCAGCCAGAGGAGTATTCCCGGGTGGCGTCATGACTGGCGCAACATCTCCATCCGGAGTGGAGGCTTGTAGCGTGGCAAATAAATCTGGCGATGAGGAAGGAGCGGAACGGCCAAAATTACACGCTAGAATAAATAACAGCGCGGCGGTCGTCCATATCAATCTGTTCCTAGTCTTGATCCAGTTCGATTGATTCAATGTCAAATTCCTCACCCGACAAGATTTTGGCACCATAGCTTCCACAATAAGGACAATGTATTTTTCCTTCCGTGGGATGATACTTGCTGAAACACGCCATACACTGCACTTCTGCTTTACTTAAACGGAAGTGGAGCTGGGCGTGTTCCGCCAGAGTGCCCCTGCTCAACTCGCGCCAGTGCGCTTCAATCACGGACTGGTCTAGCTCGGAAACCTCACCCATAACCAGATGCACCTTCTTGATCGGCTTGGTATTCGCTGCCTGGAGGGATTTGTTGAGAATTTTTTGGATGTATTGAAGTTCGCGCATGGTAAAGAATATAACACGTAAGGGCGACCGTTTGGTCGCCCCTACATTTGGAATAAAGATACCTCAGGTCCGTCTATAAGCCGCATTCTGTCCGTAGCGCGAAGCGCCACTGTGCGATCATCTCTCTGGGCGACGCGTCACCGCGTCGCTCGGTGCGGCCTACCCGGAACTGACTTCCCCACCGTGTGAGGAAGTACATATGAAGACGAGCAGCCTCCCGTCGTCCGCAGACGACTTCGTCCCTGCTTGGCCTTGCTCCCGACGGGGGTTACCTGGCCACCCGCATTACTGCAGATGCCGGTGGTCTTTTACACCACCTTTTCACCATCACCTTTCACTCCAGAGGAGTGAGCTGGCTGTTTGTTTCTGTGGCCCTTTTCCGGCAGGTTAGCTCCTCTCGGAGGGTTCCCCGCCCCGGGTGCTATCCGACGCCGTGCTCTATGGAGTGCGGACTTTCCTCGATCCCGTAAACACAGGACCGCGATCGCCCAACTGACCTGAGGCGGCATCATGATACACGCAAGAGGAGGGAACGTCAACACTGGAGAACCAGTTCAGATAAAGATTAAATATTGCCTTGCATATCTGGTAAAGGCGCTTTCCGTCGTTAAAACCGTTTTCTATTGGAGAATTCCCTAAAAGACATTAAAATAAGACGAGAATTCATCTTTTCAAGTATGGGAGTTTCTGTGAGCAACTGGCCCGGGAAATATGTTATCGGTCTGACGGGGAACATCGCCACCGGCAAGAGCGTGGTACGGCGCATGCTAGAGCACCTTGGTGCCTACACCATCGACGCGGACGCCTTGTCGCACCGCGTGATCTCCAAAGGTGCGCCGGGCTACCAGCCCGTCCTGGACAAATTCGGCACGTGGTTGCTGGATAAGGATGGACAGATCGATCGTAGCAAACTGGGCCGGCTCGTGTTCGCAGATGGAGAGGCGCTCACTCAGCTCGAAGATATCATCCATCCCTATGTAGGTCAGGCTGTGGATTTACTGACCAGGCGCGCCACACAAAAAGTGGTGGTCGTGGAAGCGATCAAACTGCTCGAGTCAGACTTGCGCAACAGATGTGACTCCATCTGGGTGACCGATGCACCACCTGAGGTCCAAATCGAACGGCTGATGCGCAAACGCGGCATGAGCCGCGAAGACGCGATCCAGCGCATCCATGCCCAATCGGCGCAGAAACAGAAACTTGCCGCAGCCGATGTGGTCGTGACGAACACAGGCTCATATGAGGACTTGTGGAAGCAGGTCAACGATGCCTGGAAGCGCAGCCTGCCCTCGCAGGAACCGCCTGAGACACTGATCACGCGCAAGCCCGCCGCGGGATCCTTCTCCCTATATCGCGGCAAGCCACGCGACGCACAACGCATCGCCGAGCTCATCACCCGTTTGAGTAAGGGCAAGCATTCCATGAATAGCGAGGATGTGATGGAAGCCTTTGGCGACAAAGCCTTCCTCTTGCTCCAAGTGAACAATGAACTGATTGGCATTGCAGGTTGGCAGGTCGAAAACCTTGTCGCCCGCACTACTGATCTCTATTTGGATACCAGGGCAGCGCCAGATAAGGCACTGCCTCTTCTGCTGGCGGAAGTAGAAAAGGCATCCAGCGATCTACAATGCGAAGCCTCACTGGTTTTCCCACCGATGGAACTGGTCGGGTTTGACTCGGTTTGGAAACATATTGGCTACGAAAGACGTTCTCCTGATAGGCTCGGCGTGCAAGCCTGGACAGATGCCGCCATGGAATCCATGCCGAAAGGATCGGCTCTCTTCTTCAAACAACTTCGTACAGATCGAGTCTTAAGACCGATTTGAAACGGCTTCCGAAGTACCAGCCAATGGCGAGACTTCGGAAGTTTAATGAACAGGGTGGGAAGAGAATCGAATCCAGCGGTGGAATACCGTAACGAAACCGATATTCTAAGCGGATGTTCAGTCAGCGATACTATACTGCGGAGTGCCGCAGATTTATGTAGACTTCCTGTTGAATCCTTGTACATTACGCGGTTCAAAAAGTTTACCTAATGAGATAAGCGGTTATTGGCGCATTCACGAATGGCGAATTTTCTCAACAACCTCCTCTTCATATTTCAGCGACTCAACTGGTTAAGCGTTCTGGATATTTTGCTAGTGACGCTGATCTTCTTTGTGATTTTGTATTCGCTGCGCGATAC
>DATHUN010000712.1:0-18010 GCA_035462205.1 Anaerolineales bacterium | reverse complement strand
TTGTCTATTAGATGGACAATGGCATGGCTGAGTTCGCGGCGTGGCGCGGCAATATTCCCATGTCCTCTGAATTCCTGGATGAGTTGAAGACCCTTGGCTTTGTAACGCTCCATTCTTTTTTGAATCGGCAAAAAAATGTGGTTTCTTAGATCGATAGTTTGGCGAATCCGATTGAGACTGTTGCCATCAATGTTATTCAGGAGAGTAAAGTCAGTCACTACTGATTCCAGGCGCTCAACGCTAGATAGCGCCCTCTTGATAAACTCGATTTGTTCTTTGGGGTCTTCAAACTTATTGTTGACGATCAACTCCAATGGCATAGTGATATTAGCTAGCGGCGTACGCATTTCATGGTGGAAATTGTGCAAAATTTCCTGCTTCAATCTTTCCATATCCCGTCGGGCGACCTCTCGGGTTTCCTCACGTCCGCGCGTACGTGCCACTTGCACACGTCTTAAGAGCGCCTCGATGCGAACAAGTAACTCTTCAGTAACAAAAGGCTTGGTAATGTAATCATCTGCACCATCACGAATCCCATTGACGCGATCTTCAACATCACTTCGGGCCGTAAGGAAAATAAATGGAATGTCGGCAAGAAGAGGATCCTGTCCCATTAGCTTGCGTAGTTCAAAACCATTTGGAGGGGGCATCATCACATCTGAAAGAATCAGATCAGGCATCACAACTCTTGCCTTTTGTAAGCCTTCGTTACCATTAGATGCGGTAACAACCTGATAGCCTTGACGCTTAACCTTTGCAGCCAGTCCCAATAGCAATGCCGGCTCGTCATCAATAATCAGGATGGTAGAGTTCCGATCCATACTATTTGTCTTTCGTTGACGAAGTACCGTCATGTAAGCTTTGGGTTGTGCCCATTGCTTTCCCCACTATTTTCGGGTTATTATTTACGAACATCACATAGATATTTGCCAATGAAATAAGATCCCCTGAATTAAGTACACAACGGTTGATCTTTGTTCCATTGACAAACGTTCCACTGGTTGAATTCTTGTCATAGAGAACATATTTCTCATCTTCCTTAATAATCTCTGCATGGAAGCGAGAAACAAAATCCTCCTGTATCACAATATCGTTTTCCAGTTGACGACCTAAGCTCGTGGCTGTTTTGGTCAGGGGCATAATCTGCTTGTTAATAATAAGAAATACCCCCGGCTGATAGGAAGCATGATTAGGAAAATGATCATTCTGCGGCATAACGCAAGCTTACACTTTCGGTATTGTTGTGCTAAGGTGGGTTTCCCCCCATCTTGATCTATTCAACGGCTAATAAACAAATTTGTTAGGTGCAAATTGAAAAACATAGTGTCCAATGAGAAAAAAGATATTACCCTGACATCCAGGATGTCTGTATGCTCGATTCCTTGATAAACCACGTTCGATTGAGAATATGTCCTGAAGACAATACGTTTTATCTTTAAAAGCATATTTGATATACAATGACACACAATTCTGAATAACGAACGGAACGAATTTATGAAGATTTTACTTTTTGGCGCAATGGGACAACTTGGTACAGAACTCCAGCGGACTCTTTCTCAGCATGGAGAGCTTTTCCCTTTCGATATCCATAATCTAAATCTTGAAAACACCGCTGCTGTACGCGAAACAATTCACGGTGTGAGCCCAGAGGTGATCGTCAACGCATCCGCTTATACTCTCGTAGACCAGGCAGAGAGCGAAGCAGAGAAGGCTTTTATGGTCAACGGTAATATCCCAGGTCTTTTTGCCGATGAGGCAGCAAAGCTAAACGCTTTTCTCGTCCACTATTCTACGGATTATGTATTTGACGGGTCAAAAGGTGCTCTATACTTGGAAGGGGATCAGACAAATCCGTTAGGCGTATATGGAAAAAGTAAACTAGCTGGCGAGGAAGCCGTCCGGGCAGGGAAGGCAAGCTACCTGATTTTGCGGACCAGCTGGGTTTACAGCAGGAACCGTAACAGCTTTGTCACCAAAGTCTTGGAGTGGGCACGCAAACAGGAAACCCTGCGGATTGTCAGTGATCAGGTCAGCAACCCTACCTGGGCGCGGACTCTGGCGGACGTCACCGCGCAACTCCTAGGAAAAGGCCTGGATTCCTTGGTCGAGCACTGTGGACTGTATCATGTAGCCGGAGATGGCTATGCCAGCCGCCTCGAATGGGCACGGAAGATACTCGAGCTGGATCCCAACAAACAGGAACACAAAGTAAAAGAACTTCTGCCGGCGCTGACGTCCGATTTTCCAACACCCGCACAGCGACCGTTATTTTCGGCTTTGGATTGCAGTTTATTCCAATCTACATTTGATATTGCTTTGCCAAAATGGGAAGATGCTCTGGCGCTTGCAATGGCTGAATAGAAAATTTCTATATGCTGAGAATTACCACCATAATAGCACGTTACTCTCCCAGAGGAGCCAATCCAGGCTGGTTTGGCTTCTCGGCCTCGTGTTGCATCCTGAGGGGCGCCAGGCTTGCCGCCCGAACGGGTGCCGGTGAGCGGGGAATCGAATAGTCATAGGACCCGATCGTCTTCGGTATGTTCCACGGAATCACATGACACATCTGTCTAATTATCAAGATTTTAGTTGTCAATTCGGGTAGGGCGAGGCTGCAACTTTTTCCGCTGTCCGGCGTATTGTAAGTACAAGGAGCGCGAGTGAACGATGAACTTACCTGGGTTCTCCAGGCGCAGCAAGGCAGTGACGAGGCGTTTACCAAGCTCGTCGAGGAACATCAAACGCACGTCTACAACTTGTGTTATCGCATGTTGGGCGAGCCCGAAGCCGCCGAAGATGCTGCGCAGGAGTCTTTCCTGCGTGCCTATCAAAACCTGCACCGCTACGACCAGAGCCGGCCGTTTGCTACCTGGCTGCTCTCCATTGCCGCTCACTATTGTATCGACCGGTTGCGCCGCCGCAAACTATCCATTTTTTCGATAGATGAGGAGAATGACGACGGCTCGACCTACGAGATTGCCGATCCTGCCTCCCCCGACCCGGAAGCGGAATCTGCCAAACGTGAGGATCGCGACCGCCTGCATATCCTTCTGAAAGATCTGGATGAAACCGACCGCGCCGCGGTCATTCTGCGTTACTGGTATGACTATTCTGAAATCGAAATCGCCGATTCGCTTAAGCTAACGGTAAGTGCCGTCAAAAGCCGGTTGCACCGTGCCCGACGCGCACTGGCAGGGATGTGGCAAGAGGACGAGCATCGCTCGCCTCGCGCTCGCACCGAAAGGAGGCCCCATGAATCACCAGCCTTTTGAAGATTGGCTGTTGAATGACAAGCCCATCACGCAGGAACAAAAGCGTGAGCTGGATATGCACATGCGAACATGTGCTTATTGCGCCGCGCTTGCCGAAACAGGGATCGCATTGAAGTCTGTCAAGAAAGCTTATCCGCAGTCTGGGTTCGCGAACCGGTTCCAGGCGCGGCTTGTAGAGCGCAAGATGGCGGAGCAAAGACGACGATTGTGGGGTTCGGCTTTGTTCACCGTGGGAGGGCTGGTACTGCTGATGTGGCTATCTTCGCCATACTTGTTCTCGTTTCTTTCTGCCCCGGCGGCGTGGATCGCTGCATTGATCCAATGGGGCGTGTTTATTTTGACCACGATGGAAGCAGTTGCTCAGGCAGGCTCCGTATTTGTGAAGATCCTTCCTGATTTTCTTTCTCCGTTTGCATGGATGGTATTGCTTTCCGCATTTGCGGGTGTCAGCCTTTTATGGACGGTTTCAATATGGCGGTTCGTTCGAGTGCCGCGAGGAGTGTGAAATATGAAAATTACGTTTAAGATTTGGACTCTTTTAGTGCTTCTAGCATTGCTGGCCCTTCCTACGAGCCCAGTCCATGCTCAGGGAACTGGGTCCGATGGGGGGCGTGTCATTTTTGGCGATAATTTCATCCTCGAAAAAGGCGACACATTCAATGGTGATCTGGTTGTCTTCGGTGGAAATGTCACCGTGGAAGAGGGCGCCAACTTAAACGGCAACCTCGTCGTCTTTGGGGGGACGGTGACCAGCGATGGCAATGTCAAAGGTGATGTCGTCGTTGTCGGTGGGCAAGCCAAACTGGAGGAGAAGGCTGTCGTCCATGGCGATCTGGTCACCATCGGCGGGCAGATAGATCGTGCCGAGGGTGCGGTGGTCAAAGGCGAAGTGATCAAGAATGTATCCCCGAACATCCAGTTGCCTAACGGACGCGTGCCACCTGAGATTCCGGTGCCCCACGTTCCGACGCCGCGTGTGGAAATCAATTACAACCCGTTCCTGCAATTCTTCAAGGTGTTCTTCTGGGCGATCATCATCTCCGGGTTTGCAATGCTGCTGACCCTTTTCTGGCAGGCGCCGATCGAGCGTGCCGGAAATACGATTGTTACCCAACCCTTGATGAGTGGCGTGATCGGTCTGGTGGCGGTCATTGTAGGCATTCTCTTTGCTCTGACCATTCTGCCACCCCTGGTGGTTGCCTTTGCCTGGTTGTTTGGCATCGTCGCCATGGGACGGGAGGTAGGTGAGCGCTTTGCAACCGCGATTAACCAGCGTTGGACGCCCGTTCTCACGATTGGGATCGGCACATTCCTGCTGATGATTGTGGGCGGCGCCATCGGTTCCATTCCTTGCCTGGGTGGGATACTGCTCTTCCTGTTGGGCCTCTTGGGTGTTGGCGGCGCGATCTCTACCTGGTTCAATCTGCAGCCTGCTCTCCGCCGACATGTGACTGTGTACACGCCACCGACGGATTCGAGCCAGGTTCCACCCACCTCATAGCTAAAAATCCCCCAATGATATATCCTCCCGCAGGGTATAATTTATCCGCCCCGAAGCAATACCGGGGCGGATTATTTTTGGAGGATGTATGTCGTTGAAAGAAATACCGGTTCCGAACACGATTGTTCATAACGCCCCACCGCCGCTCGTTGAAGTCTACGGAACGCATCGAGAAATGGGGTGTCAGATCGGTGAAGCGCGGCGCGAGCAGGTGCAGCACAGCATCGAGAACGCCCATCTCCTCATTGAGCAGTCCTATCCGACGCTGGGATTGAGTTGGGAAGGGGCGACGAACCAGTCCCGTAAATATCTACCGTTTGCGGAGGAACGTTATCCCCAATATGTGGACGAAATGCGAGGCATCGCCGAGGGTGCCAACGTCACATTTGACGATGTGATGGTTCTGAATGTCATGGAAGCGGTGACGATGGATGCGCTCCATTTGACGCGCTGCACTAGTTTCTCGGTTAACGAAGAGCGCACAGCAGATGGCCATGTTCTCGTGGCACACAATGAGGACTGGATTCCTGAGGACGAGAACGACGTCTATGTTATTTCTGCCAAACCAAATGATGACCCCCCGTTTCTCGCCATGACCTATGGCGGACTCCTGCCCAACGTGGGATTCAACGCCTATGGCATTGCTCAACTGATCGACTCGGTTTACCCGAACGACTCACGCATCGGCATCCCACGTTTGGTGGTTTCACGAGCGGTGCTGGCATCTCGCCGTCTTTCTGGCGCGATTGGTCGGGCCCTAATCTCCCACCGCGCCGCAGGATATAACCACCTGCTCGTCCACGACAGTGGGGAGATCTACTCGGTCGAGGTTTCCTCCCGAAAATTCGAGATTCTGCACGGCACGGACGGCTATTTGGTTCACACGAATCATTATCTCAGCCGCACGATGAAGGAAATCGAAAGCGAGCCGGAGGAGCTGATTTCTTCGCGGGTGCGTTACTTCCGTGCGAACCGCCTCCTTCGACAGAGTTCTTCTCACAGCATCAAATCCTTGCAGGCGATCCAAAAAGACCATGTCAATTTGCCGAACTCCATTTGCAATCACAACATCGATGGGATCGATCCGCTCGACCGTGAGAATACGATCTCGGCGATGGTCATTGACCTGACGGCGCGTGAAATGCACATCGCCTGGGGCAACCCTTGCCAGAATGCTTATCATACGTATCATTTGGATGCATAAACATTGAAAGGGACTGGCAACCAGTCCCTTTTTGTATTAACAAGGTTGGCGACTATCCGGCAAAGAGCGAAATCGCCCAAGCCACCAGCATAACAAGCAATGTCAACAGGATGACCCCGCCCGCGATATACGCAAAATACGTTCTTGAGAAACGCCCGCCTTTCTTCTCCAACATATCCGGATTTCTTATGAATCCTCCGCCAATTTGTTGGGTTGGCTGCCCGCCATAATTGCCGAACCCGAACCACAGATAGCGTTTCTTTGACTGGCCTGGTTCCTGCCTCTTTTCGAATCTAGTCATTTTGACCTCCTTATTCATATACGAGTATATACCTCTCAGGATGTAACTAGATTAAAACGGAAGGAGCCTTAGTAGCAGTGACTCTTTTGTGTCCTCGCGTAGCACACTGTGGGCTCGGGATTCGAGTAAGCTCCTGCCTGGAAGGATGCCCATCTGTAAAAGGAAAAGAGTCATCATTACGATGACTCTTTTGTGCCCCCATGGGGATTCGAACCCCAGTTTGGGCCTTGAGAGGGCCCCGTCCTGGGCCCCTAGACGATGGGGGCATTTCGTATCGCTTCTCCAAAAGGAAGAAAGCGAGCGGGATTGTATCATCCAGATAGGGAAACGTCAATTACACGTCCCAGTTTTATTTGGGAGTGAGCAAGTAGATATCCCCGCCCTCATTGGAATAAAGAAGCTGGAAATCGGCTCGTTCTGTCAGCTGTTCCGGTTTGAGAACATACGGCTTAAACGAAAGTGCTTTGAACCATATTACATACCCGTGGCCGTCTTTCCCGGGCCAGGTCGGGAATTCTTGTAGAACCTTCGCTGCATCCACCCTTTTTTCGTTCACATCTCCGAAGGGCAACTTAGTAATGGTGTGGCGTGCGAGAAACCAGGCTGCGGCTTCGTAGTTGCTGTAGAGTTTCTGGTTGTCAACGGCAGGCCGGGCAGATAAATATTCCTTGATGCCTGAATTACGCAGCACAGGGATATTGTACATATTAAACTCACTGACATCGCCTTGATAAAACGCCTTCCTCATATATTTTTGAACGTTGTGAATGGGGAAGGATAACCAAATCACAAAGATGATTATCGAAATGGCTTGCAACTTTTGCGGAGAAAAACGCCGCAAATAAAACGGCGTTAATTCCCGGATTGTCAAAAACATGAGTGCCAGAAGTGCTGGCAGGATGATAATATGGATACGATCCATATAGGGATAGCGCACCTCCCAATAGCTGACATTGAAGACCAGCACAAGTAGATACAGAAGGAAGAAAATGGCACTGGGCAGAAACGACGGACTTACCAAGCGATGCGTCCAGCGTTTCCAATCTGCGATACGATTCCCCGTGAATAAAACCAGTACTATCACCAGAAGAATGATCCACGAGGGAATCAGGTTGGTGAGCGTGGCAGGTAGAAACCAGTGCTCGGCTTTTTCCAGGGTCACCACAAAATTGCCCAGATACACAGGCGGCAGACGCACGCCGAATAGAATTCCCGTTCGCAAATAGTTGTGGAAGAATACCCAAAGAAGAATGGGAAGCCCCGTCAGCATACAGAAAAGTCCGGCGTAAAAAACGCCTCGCAAGAAATTCTTTCGAGAGAGAAAGAAAATCAAAAATGCTCCGGTAAATAGCAAAGCCAGACCGGCATATCGTTGAAACGGGGAAATGGCAGCGACCAGTCCCATCAGAACTATGCTCTTGCCTGTTCGCGTTTCCAGCACATCTGTTGCCAAAATCAGGAACGCCAGAGTAAATGCCAGAAAGAGCAAATCCGACAGCACATTGGATGCCATAATAATGAGCGAAAGCGATGTTGCAAAAATGGCACTGCCAATATAGGCAAACAAAATTTCATTCGGGAAGACACGGTTAAAAAAATATCCTGCCAACCAGATGACGAGACCGAATGTCAGGATATTGAGATATTGGCTGGCAGGAAAAATATCGATGCCGGTGATCAAGCTTGTGCCTGCAATCAAAATGGAATACAACGGTGGGAACTGTGTTAACGGAAGGTTGAGATAGTCATAAAATCCTTTCCCCTTTATGAGACTGTCCGCCGTGGATAAATATCTTGCACCATCAGTGGAGATGCCAGGACCAAATTTGTAAGTGACCAAAAACACCAGCGTCATGCCGAGTACCGATACCAGTAATAAATAAATGGCAAGAAATCTTTGTGCTCGGATGAAATTCATGGTCAAACCAAGAAGACAACAACTTCCCTTGGTCCATGCACGCCAATGGTCAAGGTCATTTCAATGTCAGCGGTGCGTGAGGGACCGGTGATAAATGTGGCCCCGCGTCTATCCTTGACTAAGGGCATTGCGTCAGGCAGGGAAGGCAGGATATCAGACTTGTGCAGCAAGACGATGTGAATCTCAGGCAGCAGGGAGGCGAGCAATGGGCTTCCTTCGCCATCCGCCACCAGCACGGACCCGGTATCCGCCAGCCCACAAATCGCCTTTGTCACCCCGACGAGTATGTGAGGATCTGGCTCATGTGTAAATTCAATGCACGCCTGCTGCAAAATGGATTCATCCAGAGTGTGCGGCTCCAGATGAATCTTGTTGATCTCCCGTAATTTCAAAAATTGGACGATTTCATTGGTAGCATTCTCCGTTTCATAGACGCGCCCACCCAGCACCGATAACTCCACAGAGAATCTTTCCACCGAAGATAGATCCTTCGCTTGAAGGAACAGCGACGTGGTAGTTGGGAGCGGCGCATCCGCCAATTCTTCTTGTTTTGACTCAGCCCTTATTGCCGCTTGAACCTTAAACCGCTTTCGAAACGTTTTCCCTGCAAAGCGTGGAAAGTCTTTGCTATAACCCCAGCCTGTGACTGCTGGCAAGCGAATCCACGGCGAGAAGGGAGCGAGCAGAAAACTTCCCAGAGCCGCAAGCTTTTGTGAAACGGCAAATAGGCGTGGGCTGCAGGCGATCCGGCTGTACAGCTGCAAGATAAGTTTAGTCGAGGCGGAAAGTCCCGCGCCTCCCGCACGTTTAGCTGCTGTCTCTTGAGCTGTCGGGACTCTGCCCGCCCGCACTCTGGTCAACAACTTTGGTAGATCAATGTCCACCGGACAGGCATCCTTGCACGCGCCGCACAAGGACGAGGCCTGTGCAAGCTGGACAAAATTCTCGCCAAGCAGTCCCGGTGAAACTATAGAGCCAAACGGACCTGGATACGGCGCAATCGAGCCATCCGCGCCGATATAGGCATGCCCACTCAGCTCACGGAAAACAGGACAAGCATTGAGACACGCGCCGCAGCGAATACAGTAAAGTGATTCTTTGAGCGGAGAATTTCGCAGTCGCGTGCGCCCATTATCCAAAATGATCAAATGACGCGTTTGACCCGCCAGCGGCTTGTACAACAGTTGAGTATAGACAGTTAGCTTTTGTCCGGTCGCCGAGCGCGGTAATAGCGAGAGCATCAGGGCAACATCATCGAGCGTGGGACCGATACGTTCCATTCCCATCAGCGCGATGTGGATCGGCGGAATGGTTGTAATCATGCGCCCATTGCCTTCGTTGGTAACAATGCAAAGTGTGCCCGTTTCTGCCACACCGAAGTTAACCCCGCTCACACCGATATCGGCGCTAAGAAATACTTCTCGTAATACTTTGCGCGCTGTGGCGGTGATGGTTGAAATATCGGCTGTGAAAGGAACACCAAGTTTTTCGTGAAAAAGCTCGCCCACCTGCTCCTTACGCAGATGGACAGCAGGTGTGATGATGTGACTCGGCCGCTCGTGCCGAAGCTGGATGATGTACTCGCCGAGATCGGTTTCGACGACGTGTATGCCCTCTGCTTCAAGCGCATGGTTGAGGTTGATCTCTTCACTCACCATGCTTTTGGACTTGGCGACCAATTTCGGCCCGGATGGGCTATTTCCCGTCCCTACGACGATGTCTAAAACAATTTGGATTGCCTCAGCCGCATCTTTGGCGCGATGGACAATGATTCCGTTCTCGTCATTCTTCTTGATAAATTGCGCCAAATAATTGTCAAGATGTTCGATGACATCGGCGCGGATAACATGGGCGCGCTTTCGCCGTTCGCGCCAATCGGGAATGGATTCGAAGGCAAGAGCGCGGCCCTTGAGACGGCGTTCCGCATTATTGTCCAGAGCAATCTGGAGTGTTTCGTTGGCAATGGAAGCGCGGATGCGCTCCCGAAATTGTGCTGTGCTCATAAAGATTCATACTGGTTTTGTGCCAATATACAGCCCTCGACCAAATATCCCTTCTGGGTCATGAATGACATCCAACCCCGACTTTCGAAATGCGTTCCTGTAGTCTTCGTGCGAGAACAGACCCAGATCAAGCCGTTCAGCAAGATGCTCTATTCCCTTTGCTGTACCAATTAAGTATTCCAATTTTAAAATCGAAATGTTCCCTTTTTTTCCACTGTGACTCATGCGGACAATTCTCATTTCAGGTTTTGCTACCTCAATTGTGGAAACATGGCCTGGCTTCCATTGCTCGGGGGTAAACCAGGGTTCCACAAGTAAGACTCCGCCCGGGAGAAGATGGCGGCTCATATTCTTGATTGCTTTTATGAGATCAGCTTTGGTCGTCATATATCCAATTGCACTAAAGAGACAGGTGACCACATTAAATTGCCGATCGAAGTCAAAGTTTCGCATATCGCCTTGCGTGAAGCGAATGTCAGGGTGCTTTTTTCGGGCAACTTTAAGCATGTTGCTGTTCAAATCTACGCCCTCGACATTGTAGTACTTGCATAAGAATCCGGCGTGTGTACCCGTTCCGCAGGCGACGTCGAGCAGCGTATTCCTCTCTGTACGCTTGTACTTCTCTATAAAGACGTGAAGTTTTTCTGTCTCTGCGGCGTAATCCTTGCCCATGCTGGCGTACAAGTCATCATAATATTTTTCAGAGCCGGAATCCATAATTACCTCATGATTTAGCGATGATTGAGAATCTCGGCAATGTGCAGCACGCGCTGATTTTTCCTCTGTCTGTGTAATCCGCCGGCGATGTGCATCAGACATCCAGCGTCAGTCACCACCAGGGTCGGGGATTGTGTGATTTCCAGGTTGCTGATCTTGCGCTCGAGCCATTCCGCCGAGAGTTCAGGATGCTCCATCGAGAAGATTCCGCCGAAGCCGCAGCATTCGTCCGCGTGAGGCAATTCCACTACTTGTGCATTTCGAACCTTTGCCAGTAAGGCACGCGGCTGGCGATCAATATCCATGCCACGCAGTGTGTGACAGGAGGGGTGGTAGGTCAATATCCCATCCCAGCGCGCATTCAAATCAGTGACTCCTAATTTATCCACAACATATTCTGTGAATTCGTAAACTCGTCCGCCCACGGCTTGAGCGCGTGGCAGCCATGCTGTATCCTCCTGGAACAACTCGGGATACCCATGCCGGAACATATGCGCGCAAGAACCCGATGGTGTGACAATATCTCCGTCAGTACGTTCAAATACCCGGATGGTGTGTTCCGCGATCGCGCGTGCTTCCACGCGTAAGCCTGCATTGAAGTTGGGTTGTCCACAGCACGTTTGATCAGGGGCGAATTCGACATCCACACCCAGGTGGCGGAAAATATTTACGACGGCCTCACCCGTCTGCGGGTAGAACGAATCGACGAGGCAGGTAATGAAAAGCTGAACGATGGTCATGATTTCGTCTATTTTATCTCTTAATCAAAACAGAAATTTGGTATCATTGCATTCTCATGAATAATTTTCGTTCTCAATTACCGGATGGATTTGATCTGCCCAAGCGTATTTCGCGTGTGAGTGAGCTGGCATACAACCTGTGGTGGACCTGGAATCCGGAAGCAACCCGTGCATTCAGCCGCCTCGATGCGGAACTTTGGGAGGGACTGGGCCATAACCCGATTCGTTTCCTGCACGAGATCGGTCGGCGGCGTTTGAATCAAGCTGCAAAAAATAAGCAATATGTAGCGCTCTATGACAGCGTGTTTGCAAATTTCGATTCGTATATGAAAGCCTCCCAGACCTGGACGAGTCAAAATCATCCTGAGTTGAACGGACGACCGATCGCCTATTTTTCGATGGAGTTCGGCCTGCATGAAACACTGCCGATTTATTCAGGCGGTCTCGGCGTTTTGGCAGGCGATCATTTGAAAGAGGCGAGTGACCTTGGTCTGCCTCTCGTCGGTGTGGGCTTCATGTACGCCCAGGGTTATTTCTCGCAGCGCATTACGGAAGATGGCTGGCAGGAGGCGCTCAATAATACGCTTGATTTTAATAACCTGCCTGCAATCAAAGTATTGGACGACGAAGGGAATTGGTTGTGTGTTGATGTTGAATTCCCCGATCGGACCGTTGCACTGGGGATGTGGGAAATTCGCGTCGGACGAGTTCCACTCTACCTGCTCGATTCCAATCTGGATCCCAATACTGATTCCGATAAATTATTGACGGCGCGCCTTTACTGGTCGGACCTTGATCGCCGCGTGATGCAGGAGCTGCTGCTTGGCGTCGGCGGAGTCCGCGCTCTACGTGCGTTGGGATACAACCCATCGGTCTGGCATATGAACGAGGGTCACGCCGCGTTCCTCACGCTCGAACGCGCCCGTGAACTTGTTGCCGGTGGAGATACGTTTGAGCAAGCCATCGAAAAAACGCGTGGACAAAACGTTTTCACGACGCACACGCCGGTCGCGGCGGGGAATGATGAATTTCCTCTGTGGTTGATCGAAAAGTATCTAGCCGCTTTATGGCCCCAGCTCAAGTTGACGCGCGATCAATTCTTCGAAATTGCACGCCATCAAATGCCACAGGGCGAGACATTCAGTATGGGAGTGCTGGCACTTCGGAATGCCAATGGACGCAATGCCGTTTCCGAGCTGCATGGACATGTTTCGCGCAAAATGTGGAATTTCTTGTGGAACGATAAGCCAGAAGAGGATGTACCTATTACACACGTCACCAACGGTGTGCACGTCTCCAACTGGATGGCGAGGCGTCTGTTCAATCTCTTCAAAAAATACATCGCCGAAGATTGGTACGATCGGCTGGATGACCCCAAAATCTGGAACGAAGTGGATACGATCCCTGATGCGGAGCTGTGGGGTGTCCGCTTGCACCTCAAACGCAAACTATCCTTCTACATGGACGAGCGTGTTCGGGAGCGCTGGCGGGCAGGTGGTTTCCATCCCGTACAAGTGGTCTCCTCTGGCGTGATGATTAATCCGTATGCATTGACAATTGGGTTTGCGCGGCGCTTTGCCACCTATAAACGGGCAGGACTGGTACTTGCGGATGTTGAACGTTTGCTGCGTATCATCAACCGGCCGAATATGCCGGTTCAGATCATTTTTGCCGGGAAGGCGCATCCTGCCGATGAACCAGGCAAGCAATTGATCCAGCAAGTCTATCGTCAGGTCAAGCGGGCTGAAATGGCGGGACGTCTCGTCTTCCTCGAAGACTATGATATAAACTTGGCGCGTTATCTCGTCCAGGGCGTGGATGTTTGGATGAACACACCGCGTCGCCCTCTCGAGGCAAGCGGCACCTCCGGTATGAAAGCCGCTCTCAACGGCGCATTGAACTTCTCTGTGCTCGATGGTTGGTGGCGCGAGGCATATAACGGGCGCAATGGCTGGTCGATTGGTGAAGACCGTGATCTGGGTTCGCCGAGCGTGCAGGATGAAGAAGATATGGAAAGCCTGTACGAGACCTTGGAAAAATCCATCATTCCTTTGTATTATGATCGCGACCAGAACGATATGTCGCGCGAATGGGTGGTGCGGATCAAAGAATCGTTGAAGACAAACATTCCCCAATTCTCTACCCGCCGGATGGTGAAGGAATATGTTGAACGGTTGTATGTGAAGGCGTTGAAATAATTTATGGGGCGGACCTCTTTCCGCCTCCACGGGAAAATGCTATGATCCCTGAAATTACAGTAACTGACCTCTCTCAAAAATTAGACTCCGACGAGCAATTCATTCTCCTCGACGTACGGGAACCCGACGAGTTGAATTATGCTAAATTGAATGACAGCCGGCTGGAAGTCACGCCCATGAGCCAGCTGGCACGCGAAGGCCCAAAGGCGTTATCACCCTCTGCGCAAGTACAGGACGCCACAGTTTACGTGATGTGCCATCACGGCAGCCGTAGTGCTCAAGTGACGGCCTGGCTCGCCCAGCAGGGATGGAAGAAGGTCTTCAGCGTGAAGGGTGGCATTGACGAATATGCACGGAAGATCGATAATTCGATCGGGTTTTATTAAAAACGTAGGGACGGGCATTTGCCCGTCCCTATCTTTATTAAATAGGTCTATCTTTCAAATACGAATTCCCCATTCTTATAAAACAACTCGCCATCGGCAAGGATCTCGGAATCGGTGCGTAGGTCGCAGATCATATCCCAATGGATCGAGGACTTATTGTGCGAGCCTGTTTCGGGGTAGCCCGCGCCGAGTGCCATGTGGAAGGTCCCGCCGATCTTTTCGTCGAACAAAATATTGCCGGTGAAGCGGTTGATGTCAAAGTTCGTGCCGATCGCGTACTCGCCCACATGCCGCGCACCTTCATCGGATTCTAGCATCTTGATCAAGTAGGGTTGATTCTTCTCTGCGACGGCGACTTCCACGCGGCCACGATTGAATGTCAGCTCGGCACCTTCCACTGCCACGCCGCCGTAGATCGCCGGATAGGTGAACTTGACCCACCCGTTCACGGAATCCTCCACCGGTCCCGTGAAGATTTCACCATCGGGCATATTGTGCGTTCCGGTGGAGTTCATGAATTTGCGTCCTTGAATTGAGAGCGTGAGATCCACATTCGGTCCGCGCATCACCACCTGGCTTTTGTTTGAGAGCCAGTCAATTGCTTTTTGCTGCTCGGCAGCGGTGCTGTTCCAATAAGCAATCGGGTCTGCCTCCTGGGCGTGGACGGCATTGAAGACGAAATCCTCATATTCCTTGAGACTCATGCTCGCATCTTGGGCATACGCTTCGGTGGGGTAAAGTGTTGTCACCCACTTGAACTTGCCCTCGGCTCCGCGCCGCATCTGAGCTTCGGTGATGCTGCTGAGAGCTTTACTGCGTCGCTGTGCCTTGGCGGGATCGATGCTTGTCGTCCCTCGCGTGTTCGTCGCCGAATGAATGCGGATGCGGCTTTCAAACTGATCATAGGCGATTTTATAAAACGTAGGCACAAAGTCGAGCTGCGTCTCCTTGGCGTAGGTCAGATACATCTCGTCCTGGCTGAATGGCATCATGCCTGGTAAGGCAACCATAGGGTGCGGAATGCCACCTTGTTCTAAAATCTGAACATATAACTCACGAACCAACGGTTCGGCTGCAGTCGTGCCTTCGATCAAGACACGGTCTCCAGGCACAATCCGGGTAGAATGTTCAACCAGAACCTTTGCAAATTTTTCCACGCGGGAATCAGACACAAGAATCTCCTTCGATCTCCCTTTTACGCTGTGAGCGAAGTGAAATCGCTCCCCTGGGGTGAAATAGTGTAATAATGCGCAAATTATATCATCCAGGCTTCTTGGGGTATACTCCACTGGCATCTTAGGATGAATTTACAATGCTTGTATTGAGCCGGTCGAAATGAAACAGCTGCTACAAAACGTCAAAACTGGGCAGTCCACTGTTGAAGACGTACCCGTGCCCACCCCGGGCGACGGCCACGCCCTTGTCAAAACGGAAGCAAGCCTGGTCTCCGCCGGGACCGAGCGTATGGTTGTGGAGTTCGCCGAGAAGAGTCTAGTCGGCAAGGCGCGTTCACGTCCAGATCTCGTTAAGCAAGTCCTGGAGAAAGCGCGCCGCGAAGGCATCGTCAATACCGTACAAGCCGCGTTCAATCGTCTCGACCAACCCATGGCACTTGGATATTCTTCGGCAGGGACGATTGTAAGTTTGGGAAATAATATGCAAGGCTTCCAGGTGGGTCAGCGCGTGGCATGTGCTGGTGGGGGATATGCTGTGCACGCGGAATACAATGTTGTTCCGAAAAACCTAATCACTCCTCTTCCAGAAAATGTAGATTTTGAATCCGCGGCGTTCACCACACTCGGCGCGATCGTTTTGCATGGATTCCGACTCGCCGAGCCGCAGATTGGGGAAAACGTTGCCATCATTGGGATCGGACTTTTAGGGTTGTTAGCCGCACAGATCGCCGCCGCCGCGGGATGCAACGTCTTGGGTATTGACGTCGATCCCGCCCGTATCGCCCTCGCATCTTCTCTGGGACTGCGAGCCGTTCTGCGCGCCGACGCGGTGGACTCGTCTGCCGCGTTCACTGCCAATCACGGCTTCGACGTGATCCTGATCTGCGCGGATACGAAATCAAACGATCCGGTGGAACTTGCTGGCGTCATCGCCCGTGATCGGGCGCGGGTTGTTGCCACTGGCGCAGTCGGACTTACCTTGCCACGCAAAATCTATTATGAGAAGGAAATTTCCTTCGTCAACTCACGCTCCTATGGACCGGGTCGCTATGATCTGAACTATGAAGAACAAGGACAGGATTACCCGCTCGGCTACGTCCGTTGGACGGAGGGACGCAACTTCGAAGCTGTTGTCGATCTGATGGCAAAGGGACAATTACAAGTCAAGCCGCTGATTACCCACCGTTTCGATATTAGCGAAGCAACTCAAGCTTACGAAGTGATCACGGCAAAGACGAAAGATAATTTCTTAGGGGTGCTGCTCACTTATCCAAACGATGCTGAAACGTTGGAAGGCGCAAAGGTTGTGAGGTTTAACGCTTCTACTTACAAACCTTCCGCCTGCAAACTAGGTGTAATCGGAGCCGGTTCCTTCGCCAATTCTGTTCTTATTCCTTCAATCCAAAAGGCCGGTGACATCCAGTTGGTAGGCATTGCCTCCTCGGGAGGACTCCATGCGCAACACGCCGGCAAAAAATTTGGCTTTGAATATGCCACCTCGAATGAGGATGAGATTCTGAACGACCCAAACATTAACACCGTTGCGATTCTCACGCGCCACAATACTCACGCGGATCTAGTTGTCAAAGCATTGCAAGCAGGCAAGCATGTTTTTGTCGAAAAGCCTTTAGCCATTAATAGCTCTCAACTTTCAGCGATCCACCAACAGCTACTGAAAACTGATCACTGTATACTGACCACTGGTTTTAACAGACGCTTTTCGCCCCTTGCTCAACAACTCAAATCCTTAGTCTCTAGTCTTCAAGAACCGAAGTACATCCATTACCGCGTCAATGCGGGAGCTATTCCTCTCAACCACTGGACACAAGATCTAGAGATCGGCGGTGGACGAATCATCGGCGAAGCCTGTCATTTTGTGGACTTCATTACTTTTTTAGTTGGTGCATCGCCTGTCTCTGTGACCGCGCACGCGCTGCCGGATAACGGCATCGTCCTGAGTGGAGCGAAGGGCAAATACCGCGAAGACAACGTCTCGATGAGTTTCACTTTCCCCGACGGCTCTGTCGGCATCGTGGATTATCTCGCCAACGGCGACAAATCCTTCCCGAAGGAACGTGTCGAACTTTTCTGCGGGGGGCAGATCGCCGTGTTGCATGATTTTGTTTCCTTGCAGACGGTGAAAGATGGAAAGAAGAAGGAAATCAAGGGCGCGCAGAACAAAGGCTGGGTAGACGAATGGAAGGTCTTTGCGAAGGCGATCCGCGAAGGTGGGGAACTGCCGATTCCCTATGAGCACTTGTTTGGCGTGACCAAGGCCACCTTCGCGGCAGTAGAGTCGGTAAGAAAACAAGAAACCATTAAGTTTACATAATGGACTATATCCTCCAACTCGCCAATACATCGGGCACCGCCTGATCATGTACGTATTAGATCTTGCAACCTCTGTTCAACAATAAAATAACTTTGAAACGTTTTTCCTTAGCTTTCCCCTGGTCTGTTTTATTCTTTTTAACAGTTTCATTTGTTTATCTCTATTGTTTGATGGAATGGATATTTTTCGCGACCAAACCCTCCTTTATGTCAGGTATGTCCATTTGGTCGCAGATACAAATTTATCTGCTCTCGGCGCTGGGG
>DATHUN010000711.1:0-2199 GCA_035462205.1 Anaerolineales bacterium | reverse complement strand
TGCATCGCGCAAAGCAATCGATGTGTGTGTATACCCGCCGGGGTTGAACACGACTCCTTTCGCCCATGTACGCGCCTCGTGCAGCGCATCGATTAACCCGCCTTCGTGATTCGATTGCAGACAGGTCAACTCTGCGCCCATTTCCTTCGCTAAGTCGACCAACTTGCTGTTGATATTCTCCAGTGTCATCGAACCATAGACCTCCGGTTCGCGGGTACCGAGTAAATTCAAGTTAGGTCCGTGCAGAATTAGAATTTTCATAAAGTCACTCCATAGATGTCATTGCACCGCCTGAGTTCGGCGGTGCAATGACATGTTCTAACTCACTCACCTCCACCAACTCTACTTTTCCAATTTCCACCGGCAGTGCAAAGCGGATTACCGCGGCGTTCTTCTTCTTGTCTACCCGCATCGCACGGAGGATTTCCCCACGAGGCAATCCTCCCGGAACAGAAGTTGGCAATCCCAACTTTGATAACACTTCTGCGATTGGGTTGGTCAGCCCCTTACTTGCTACACCGATCCGTTCGGCATATTGAGATTCTATGACCATGCCAATTGCAATGGCTTCCCCATGGCGCAGCTCGAACTTGCTGACCAGTTCCACGGCATGTCCAACTGTGTGTCCCAGATTCAGCTTGGCGCGAATTCCCTTTTCAAAGGGATCCGCTTCAATTACCTGGATCTTCACCGCCATGGCGCGCTTCACAATTTCTTCGAGATTGTCTTTGACCCAATCCAAGCCGCGTGAACAGAGATCGAATAGATTGGGTTCAGAAATAATTCCATGTTTGACAACTTCCGCCATCCCGGATCGAAATTCGCGTGCAGGCAAAGTAAGCAAAAGGCTTGGGTCTGCCAACACTAGCTTGGGAGGATGAAATGAACCGATCAGATTTTTCCCCTCGGGCAGATCAACTCCAGTTTTGCCACCGAGCGAGGCATCGACCATCGAGAGCAAAGTTGTCGGCACGGCGACCCAGTCAATACCGCGCATAAAGGTCGAGGCAGCGAAGCCGGCCATATCGCCGATCACCCCGCCACCTAAAGCGACGACCGTGCTCTTACGGTCCAGCCCATTCTCGAGGAAAGATTTCCACAACGAAGAGATCGTTTCAAGATTTTTATGTTCTTCCCCCGCCGGAAGCACGACGGATTTCGGCTCGCAGCCTGCATCACGCAAGACCGATTCAATTTTATTGAGATGAATCGCCGCCACGTTTTCATCAGTCACAATGATGGGATTTTGCATCGGAAAATTTACCAGGTTGGAAACCTGACCTACAATAACATCGTATTCAGCCATTGCTGATAAATGAAATCGCCCCAGAGCCACTTGAATTTGCTCAGCTATTCGCTCAGGCGCCTGATTGGCATCAAAACGGAGAGGAAAGGAGTCGTAATGTTCTTGCCGTTTGGTAAGTAGTGTTGTTAACTTCTCACTTAAACTTCCTGCCAGCAAGGGACGCTTATTTGAATCGGAATGCAGCCGTCCCTGCAAGGTCTCGAAATCTGCCTCCAGGAAAATGATGCTGCCGTTGCTCTCGATCAGGGTGCGGTTTTCCTGGCGCAAGAGCGCCCCTCCACCCAGGGCGATCACACTCTCTTCGTGCTGGACGATTTGTTTCAAGGCAGCTGTTTCCAGATCGCGACAGGCAGTCTCACCTTGTTGCGAAATGATCTGAAAAATGGTCATGCCCGCATTTTCTTCGATCACTTGGTCCGAATCAATAAAAGGCAGCTTGAGGTTGCGCGCCAGGGTTTTTCCAACTGTGGATTTCCCGGCTCCCACGGGACCGTAGAGAAAGATATGGGCCATCTTTATTCCCAATAAATGTGCGGGATATTATCCATTTCTAAGTCGTCCAGCGTGGCTTTACGCAGGGATTCGAAACGTGGCTTCATTTCACTGACCGAATCTCCGCCTAGCTTTTCGATTAACGCATTTGCCAACACAAAAGCGACCATAGCTTCCAGAATCGGAACGGCGCGCGGCACGGTGCAAAAATCAGAGCTTTCATATTGGGTCTGCGCGTTCTCCCCGGCTGCAAGATCGACGGTCTGTTGCGGCGTCAACGTGGTGGCGATCGGTTTCATCGCAGCGCGGATGATGATCGGTTGTCCATTGCTGACGCCGCCTTCTGTTCCTCCGGCGCGGTTCGTGGAACGCTGAAGGGTACCACCTTGTAACATCATCGC
>DATHUN010000710.1:0-8039 GCA_035462205.1 Anaerolineales bacterium | reverse complement strand
AAAGTTACCTACAACCTTGGGGAACGCGTCCGCATCATTGATGGGCCGTTTAATGATTTCAGCGGCGTCGTTTCTGAAATCGACATGGAACGCACCAAGTTTCGTGTGATGGTGTCGTTCTTCGGCCGTGAAACACCTGTAGAGCTGGACTTTCTACAGGTGGAGAAAGCATAAATTAAGCACTAACAGGTTGTGGAAAATCCGCAACTTGATACGTGGGAGTACCGCCAAAGCGGTACGCCAAAACCACTAAGGAGTAAAAATGGCAAAGAAGTTTAAGGCAATCGTTCGTCTCCAGCTTGAAGCTGGAAAAGCCAATCCGGCGCCCCCAGTGGGTCCGGCGTTGGCGGGTCATGGTATCAACATCATGGCGTTTTGTAAGGAGTACAATGCCCGCACGTCCAACCGACAGGGCGAAGTGCTGCCTGCTGAAATCACCGTCTATACCGATGGTTCGTTCACGTTCGTATTGAAAACCCCGCCCGCGGCTGTACTGCTTCGCAAGGCTGCCAAGGTTGCAAAGGGTTCCGGTGTTCCAAACAAGGAAAAAGTTGGACGTGTGACGCGTGCCCAGATCAAGGAGATCGCCGAATTGAAGATGAAGGACTTGAACGCGATCAACCTCGAAGGCGCGATGAAGCAGGTCGAAGGTACAGCCCGCTCGATGGGCATTAACGTAATCGATTAATTTTGTGGGAGGGTTGTAGGGGCGGTAGTTGCCGCTCGCTGCGTTGCCCGATAACACCACGGAGGATAAAATGGCTAAGCACGGAAAGAAATATAACGCCGCTCTGGCAAAGGTGGATTTGGATCGGGAATACTCCACGCGCGAGGCTGTTTCGCTCGCCAAGGAGACCAGTACCACCAAGTTCGACTCAACAGTAGAAGTTCATCTGCGCACTGCGCTTGACCCTCGTCAGGCAGATCAGCAGGTGCGTGACGTGGTGGTCCTGCCGCATGGTTTGGGTAAAACCGTCCGCGTACTGGTGTTCGCCCAGGGCGAAGGCGCGGCTGCGGCTCGCTCTGCAGGCGCTGACCTGGTCGCTGATGACGATGAGACCCTGAAGAAGATCGAAGGCGGCATGCTCGATTTTGACGTGGCGATTGCCACCCCCGATGCGATGGGTCGCGTCGGTCGTCTTGGTCGTGTGCTTGGACCGCGCGGTCTGATGCCGAACCCGAAGGCTGGTACCGTCGTCAGCGCCGCGGATCTGCCCCGAGCGATCCGCGAAGCGAAGGCTGGTCGCGTAGAGTTCCGTCTCGACAAGACCGCTAACATTCACGTTTCGGTTGGAAAGGTCTCGTTCAGCGCCGATCAGCTTTACGATAACTTCGCGGCTTTGATGGAAGCGGTTCACAAAGCACGTCCATCGGGTGCCAAAGGTGAATATATCAAACGTATTACCATCACTACCACGATGGGACCTGGGATCAAAGTGAATCCCAGCGATACACACAAATTAGAAGTTAGCGAGTAAAATACCTACTCGATGTAACTAGCAAGCCACTTCGCCAATGAAGGCGGGTGTCCCGTGAGGGACTTAATTTCCTGCTCAGGTGAAGACGAAAAGCAATTCCCACCTCCATAAAGGGTGTATTGCAAAAGTCTTTGCCTCGCGTACGAGTGGCAGAGACTTTTTTTGGAAAGGAGGTGAATGTCCTTTGGCAATTACAAAAGAACGTAAAGACGAAGTATTGACTGCCTACACCGATTGGATGAAGCGCAGTCAGGCCGTCATTCTCGTGGAATATACCGGCGTGAAGATGAAGGATCTGGATAATATCCGTAACAAGGTCCGCGAGTCAGGCGCAGAATTCCATGTGGTGAAGAATACGCTGGCGCGTCGCGCCTTCACAGATAGTGGAATGAATCTTCCGGAAGATCTGCTGGTCAAGAGTACCGCGGTCTTGTTTGCGTTCACGGATCCGACTTCCACTGCAAAAGCCCTGCGAGATGCAACAAAAGGCAATGAGTTCGTCAAAGTGAAAGGCGGATTCATGAGCGGGCAGGCACTCAATACGACGCAAGTCACTGCGTTGGCAGATATGCCGCCGCTGCCCGTTGTGCGCGCTCAACTGCTTGGCATGTTGCAGGCACCCGCCGGTAAACTTGCCCGCACTATTGCCGAACCCGCCCGCGGTTTGGCAGCTGTTGTCAAGGCTTTCGCAGAGAAAGCGAATGAAGTGAATGCCGCGGCGTAATCGGCTGGAACCTTACGCAATCAAACTAAAACTATCTCAGCAAGTTAGGAGTACACTACAATGGCTGATCTGAATCAAATCGTGGACCAACTGTCCACCCTGTCCGTCCTCGAGGCGGCAGAACTCGTCAAGAAGCTCGAAGAAAAATGGGGTGTTTCCGCTGCCGCGCCTATGGCGATGGCTGCCATGCCCGGTGCTGCTGCCGCTGCCGCCGAACCCGTCGAAGAGAAGACCGAATTCGATGTGGTCATCAAGGATCCCGGTGCCAAGAAGATCGACGTCATCAAAGTTATTCGCCAGTTGACCAATCTGGGCTTAGGCGAAGCCAAGACCATGGCGGAAACTGCCGGTGGCAAGATCCTCACCGGCGTTGGCAAGGATGCTGCCAACGAAGCCAAGAAGAAACTCGAAGAAGCTGGCGCGAACATCGTCCTCGAGTAAGATTCTTTGTAAGATAAAAAGACGGCTCAATTTGAGCCGTCTTTTTATTTCTAGGCGGTTGGTCCCGTTGCAGAGACGATAAAACCATCGTACCACTCGGGGTCATCGACCAGGAAGGAGCGGAACTTCAAATATTGTTCATGCTGAGCTGGGGCGTCTGCATTGGCAAGATAGGTTTCTTTATCTTCAAAGATGGCCACCAGATAAAACTCATCCGGATCCTTATCCATTTGAAAATGATAATCTGCTCTCCAGCCTGGAATACTTGTGTCACCGAAGCTGTTCATGGTTCTGATGAATTCTTCTCGCGTGCCAGGTTTTAGGCGGAAATGGGCGATTGTTCCGTACATGGTGTTCTCCTTGTCTACGAATATTGATCGTATTCTATTACAAGATGTTAAAGCAAAAGAGACGACCATTGGCCGTCTCTTTGAAATTCATTTTGGTTTAGGCAGCTAGTACTTTTTCCAACCGGCGAATAACCATGACCACTTTGCCTTTAATCTCAAGTGGATCGCTCTTCTTGACGAAGATCGGTTTCATGGTGGGATTGGCAGGCTGCAGGCGGTAGCGATCCTTTTCCTTGAAGAAGTACTTCAAGGTCGCTTCGTTATCGCGCGGGAGCCAGATCGCGACCATTTCGCCATTGCGCGCTTCTGTGGCGGGCTTGAGAACCACGATGTCGCCATCGTTGATCATCGCATCAATCATAGATTCTCCCTGGACTTCCAGCGCAAACAATTTCTCGCCTTTTTCCTTAGAGGGGAGGAGACTGCGGGCGATATCCACCGCATTGGCTTCGTTATCGGTCATAAAGCTGACGTTAGGATCCAGTTCGGGGAGAGGAAAACCAGCTGCGATGGGTCCCAGGATGGGAATGCGAAGCGTATCGCCATAACCGTTCGAATTCGAAACACGCACGCCGCGCGAGATCTTGCGATCACGTTCGATCAGTCCCTTTTTCTCCAGCTGGTCAAGATAATAATTGACCACAGAAGTGGAGGAAATACCGGTCTTCTCTCCGATCTCACGGATGGAAGGCGGGTATTTGTTTTCCCGTTGATATTCCCCGAGGAAATCCAAAATTTTCTGGTGACGTTCTCCAAGACCTTTGCTCTTGCGTACCATCATCATAGCTGCCTCCTGCCCAAATGTGGGCAATGAGCATTCTTAGCTCATTTGTACTATGAATGATATCATAACCGAACGTCTGTTCTGTGTCAAGGAAAATCAGATGCGAGTGCTGCTCAATTGGTTACAGTCCTGAGCCGATCCATGTGCGGCGGCGCATCCATAAATACATGATGAAGGGAAGGAGGAGTATAGTAACAAAAGTGATAAAGAATACAGTGTTGGTTGTCCATTCTTTGAGGTTGCCTAGGGGCTCAAAGAAGTTCATTCCGAAATAGCCAGTAATGAAGGTAAGTGGCATAAAGAGAACAGTAATGACGGTAAGTGTCTTCATGATCTCATTCATGCGATTGTTGACCACAGATAGATATGTATCCTGGGCGCCCCCCACCAAATCGCGCAAACTTTCGTTCAGGTCATGCAATCGGACGAGGTGATCGTAGATATCCCGGAAGAAGATTCGATCTTTTGGATCAATCACTTTGTAATCATCGCGAGCGAGCTTATTCAGGACTTCACGTTGAGGCAGCAGGATCCGCCTCATCGCTAGCAAAACACGCTTGAGTGCGAACAGGCGCTCCAGTGTCCGAGGCGAGGCGCGGACAAACACCTGATCCTCGATCAGGTCGATTGCAGCGTCCAGTTCCTCTACAATAGGCATATATTCGGCAACCATGTAATCTGCTATCTTGTAAAGCAAATGATCCGGCCCCTCCTGGAGTGTGCGTGGATCGCGGTCACAGGAATGCCAGGTTTCGTCCACGGCTTTGATGGGATGATCATGATGGGTGACAATGTAGTTTTCGCCAAGAAAGATATCCAGTTCATCAACATTGGTGTTCCAGCTATCGCCTCTTGCCGTTACATCCATGTAATTGAGAACAACATATAGATAATCGCCCCAATCATCGAGCTTGGGAACATGCGTTTCCTGCAGGGCATCATCAATGGCTAGAGGATGAAAACCGAAGCCCTCCAAGACAGGGAGGCAGATATCCGGCGGCTCGGAGACAAAATCCACCCAGAGGATGCCGCGCCGATTGCGGATGAGCTTCGGAAATTCCTGCGGCGGCATATTCTTGCGTATATCTTTACCCGGCTCAAAGAAAAGTGACCTTATCATAGCACCTCCGAGGTAAAATTATAGAAGATATTATTTTTCTTTAGCTTTTTCAGAAGTTATCTTGAAATTATGAAAGCTATACTTTAGATTATTGATTTAATTCTTGACAAAATGGAAAATCTGTTTATAATGTTGGATAATAACTGATTTGATTGTGAAGAATTTGAAGGCGTAGTTGCAATATCGACTATTATAAGCCTAGTCACTCATAAAGTTGTTTTGGAGGCTTTCCTTATGTACGCTGCACCTACTCGTTGCCCGGTATGTCGTTCGGAGCTAACAGTTACCCGTTTACATTGTCCATCCTGTGATACCTCTATTGAGGGACAGTTTACCGGTGGTCCCTTTGCGCATTTGACGGCAGAACACTTGGATTTTATCGTGACCTTTGTCCGCTGCGAGGGCAAGATCAATCGGATGGAACAGGAACTCAATCTTTCCTACCCGACGATTCGCAACCGTCTGCATGAAGTCATCCGCGCCCTCGGCTTTGAGCCCGGCAAAGATGAAGTGATCGAGATCAGCCCCGAGACACGCAATACAGTGTTGGAAGATCTCGAAGCAGGCAAAATCTCTGCCGATGAAGCAATGCGATTATTACGCGGTGAGGAGTAACCCATGTCCAAGATGATCTCTGTTGGCAAATCGCCCAGAATTATCGCCGACTCGATCGGCGGTGATGTATCTGTCGTCGGCTGGGATGGGAGCGAAATCCTGATCAAAGCGGACGATGATGAGCTCCACCTGCAGCAGAACGGCGATGAGATTCGCTTTTCCTGTGAAGACGATATATCAATACGCGTACCGAAAGATTCGAACCTTTCCTTTGTCACGGTCCATGGTGACGCGGCGGTGCGCGGTGTGGTTGGAAATATTGAGATCAAAGAGATTAACGGCGATCTATCCATGCGTGATGTGGGCTCGGTTTCGATTGACTCCATCAATGCAGATTTTAGCTTGCGCGGTGCGCGCGGTAATCTATATCTTAAAAACGCCAGCGGTGATGTCTCCATTCGAGACGTCGATGGAAATATAAGCATCGACTCGATTTCTGATGATCTTGCCTTGCGCGGTGCACGTGGCAACATCAAGGTCAATGTAGGGGAGGATGTTGTCGTCTATCTGGAACCGCGCGATGACGGCAACTATGTTGTCACGGCGGGCGACGATATTTTGATGGTCCTGCCGTCACATGCGAATGCCACTGTTACTATGCAGGGCGATGAAGTCGACGTTCAGTGGCCCGGCGTGCCGGAAGAACCAGACGCAACATCACGTGTTGTCACGCTCGGAAGCGGTTCGGCGAAGATTGTTTTGAGTGCCGGTGGCGATATCCGTTTGACCAACCAGGCCAACGCCGCCGAGTCGGCGGAGGAGTTTGGCAATTTTGCCGGCTTGAACTTTGACTGGTCCGGTTTCGGCGAGCGTATCTCGCGCCAGGTGGAGCAAGTGACGCAGCGCGCTGCAAAGCGCGCCGAGGAAGCTGCACGCCGTGCCGAGCGCCATGCAGAACGTCACGCCCGGCGCTGGGGCGGACGCGTGAATTTGGGACCGGGTCCTTCTTGGAGCGATTTTGGTCCGAAGGGCATGCCCACACCTCCGGGTGTCTCCAAATCTGAGCCGGTCGCCGATGAAGAGCGCATGGCAATCTTGAAGATGCTGCAAGAGAAAAAGATTACTGCAGAACAAGCCGAACAATTGCTGCGAGCATTGGAAGGAGGCAAGTAATGTCCTCGGAAGAGCGGAGAAAGATTCTGCAGATGGTGGAGCAGGGGAAAATTTCTGCGGAGCAAGCCGCCCATCTCATGCGTGCCCTCGAGGAGGACGCAGATCCGGCCGAGATCGAAGTCATCGAACCGGAACCCGCTCCCGGCTCCGAACGAGCGCAGACATCTGCTCCCGAGTTTGAAGAGGTCAAAGCCCGTGCACGTCGCTTCGCGATGATTCCCTTGTGGATCGGGGTCCTGATCGCTGTGTTGAGCGCCTGGGGCATCTATTCCATCCAGCAGAATGCGGGAATGAATTTCTGGTTTTATTGTTTATTGTTGCCACTATTTTTAGGTGTATTGTTAATTATTCTTGGCGCCGGGGGACAAAGCTCACGCTGGCTGTATGTGAATGTAGATCGACGTAATAGCGAAGATGGGCCGAGGAATATTACCCTCGGTTTCCCTCTCCCACTGGGCTTGACCTCCTGGTTCCTGCGAACGTTCGGCCATAACATTCATGGTATGAGGAATACGAATGTAGATGATATTATTCAAATCCTGGATGCAACCGGAAAGAGCGGTGAACCGTTTATTGTCAATGTCCAAGACGATCAAGACGGTGAGCATGTTCAGGTTTATATTGGATAAGGAGGCGCACCATGGCTAGCTCTGAAGAACGAATGAAAATCTTGAAGATGATCGAAGAAGGAAAACTTAGCGCAGAGGAGGGGACCAAGCTTCTATCTGCATTGAGCTCCTCGCGCACGCCCACGCCGCCTCGTCCGCCTGGAATGCCCGGTATGCCTGGCGGACCGCGCTGGCTGCGTATCCGCGTCACGGATGTGCGCACGGGTCGTTCGAAAGCCTCCGTGCAGATTCCGCTGGCATTGGTCGATGCGGGTATGAAAATCGGTGCTCATTTCGCGCCAGAGGTGGAAGGCGTGAACATGTCGAATGTGATGGAAGCATTGCGCTCGGGCGTCACGGGCAAGATCATTGACGTAACCGATGAAGAAGATGGGGAGCACGTTGAGATCTATGTGGAGTAAGTGCCAAGCACACCTGCAATACATAATCCGCGTGTTAAGAGTTCAGACAACCCTCTACAGAGGGTTGTCTGACTTTTCCAGCAGCGTGCATAATTGGTAAGGCTTAAATTTAGGATTTCGTTTAGACTGCATCGTTAAATCGATTTATTCGTATGGCAGGTGGTCATGCCTGTCCCCCTTCAAGACCGGAGGAGTATTCAATGACCGCTCAGGCGCGTCCTACTGGTATGTTTGGCTTTACGTTAGTCTGGCTTGGCCAGATTATTTCCATCCTGTCCACAAACATGAGTGCGTTCGCACTCACGATCTGGGTCTTTGAAAAAACAGGCAGTGCTACCGCGCTCGGTTTGATGCAAGTGTTCTTCATCACGCCCTTCCTGATCA